>NZ_JBKFTN010000007.1:0-243310 GCF_050432945.1 Pseudomonas sp. 18173 | reverse complement strand
TCGGGTCTGTAGGATTTCTTCGACGTATTTGAAGGGGGACGAGCCGAGGGCTTTTCGATCCCTATCGGGAGCTTTTTGGCGGGCAAGCTTTTGCGTGTTTAAAAGCCCGCCAAGTTACTTCGCGAAAGCCACAGCGCCTTGCGTCGTTGCCTACAGGTACGCCAGAATCCGCCGGCTTGTGCGGTCCGGAGCCGGTCGGTAACTTGAATCAGGTCACTGATTGTCAGTGATCGGGTTTAGTCGCCCGGCTAAGGTAAAGCGGTCGCATAAGCATCATCAGTCAGGTATCCGCCTGCGCTTGATGGTAGCTGTGCGCTTGGCGTCTTCGGGCGCGCCGGTTTTTGCTTTCCTTGCCGGTCGACTAACTTGCGCACAGCTGCCGCCCTTTCGTTTAGTCGCGAGATGGTTGCCGCCCTACTACAGAAGGGAAGCATCTATGTTCAAACCTAGTCCTAATCCGCCGGGATCTGATCCGGCATCGCCGTCCGCAAATCCTGAATCAAACAACTCCTACGATCCCTCCAAGTGCATCCCTTCAGCCGCCGACATCCGCGCCACCCCACGCAAACTGTGCACGATGTTTTTCGTCAACCCAGAGCTGGATACCGAAACCCTGCTGGCCCATGCCTGTGAGTCGCTAGCCTCGGCCAATGTCATGACCATGGACCTGGCAGATCGCATGGAGGGATCGAGTCGCAATTCGCTGCTGGGCATTGCCCAGGTCATCCTGCTGGGCGAGCTGGCGGTGAATCGGGCGCTGGATCGGATTGATCCGCCTGAGTAGAAAGTAAAAAGCCAAACGAGCACAGCCCGCGGCTCCTACAGATTCATGTCCTCTGCAGGAGCCGCAGGCTGCGATTTTTTCAGCTACTGCGAAAATTTCAGCGCTTGCGCAGCAACACGCTACCAATCGAATAACCGGCGCCGAACGAGCTGAGCACGGCCAGCGAGCCGGCAGGCAGATCGTCCTGGTTCTTGTGGAACGCAATCACCGAACCGGCCGAACTGGTGTTGGCGTAGGTGTCGAGAATCACCGGGGCTTCCTGTTCGGTGGCGTCGCGACCCAGCAGCTTCTTGACGATCAGGTGGTTCATGCTGAGGTTGGCCTGGTGCAGCCAGAAGCGCTTCACATCGCTGATGTTGAGCCGGTTCTCCTGCAGATGCTCGGCGATCAGTTCGGCCACCATCGGGCAGACTTCCTTGAACACCTTGCGGCCTTCCTGCACGAACAGTTTGTCCTTGGCGCCGATGCCCTCTTCCGCCGCGCGGTTGAGGAAGCCGAAGTTGTTGCGGATGTTATTGGAGAACTTGGTCAGCAGCTTGGTGCTGACGATGTCGAACTGGTATCTGGACGTCGCCAGGTCGGCACGTTCGATGATCACCGCGGTGGCGGCATCGCCGAAGATGAAATGGCTGTCGCGGTCACGGAAGTTCAGGTGACCGGTGCAGACTTCCGGGTTGACCATCAGGATCGCCCGGGCCTGGCCCAGTTGCACGCTGTTGGCGGCGGTCTGGATACCGAAGGTCGCCGAAGAGCACGCCACGTTCATGTCGAAACCGAAACCCTGGATGCCCAGCGCTTCCTGGACTTCGATGGCAATGGCCGGGTAGGCACGTTGCAGGTTGGAGCAGGCGACGATCACGCCGTCGATGTCCGCCGCGGTCTTGCCGGCGCGCTGCAAGGCTTGTTCGGCCGCACCGATGGCCATCTGGCAAAGCACCGACCACTCGTCGTTGGTACGCTCCGGCAGGCGTGGGGCCATGCGTTGCGGGTCAAGGATGCCGTCCTTGTCCATGACAAAGCGGCTCTTGATGCCGGAGGCTTTTTCGATGAATGCGGCGCTGGATTCGGTCAGTGCTTGCACTTCACCACGGGCGATGGCATCGGCGTTGTCGGCGTTGAATTGCGCGACGTAGGCATTGAAGGACTGGACCAGCTCTTCGTTGGAAATGCTGCTGGCCGGGGTATACAGGCCGGTGCCACTGATGACGACGTTATGCATGGTCGTGTCTCTGATCTGTTCAGGCTGAAAGTATTGGCACCGTCGTACCAACACACAAAGGGTCTATTCCCATCCCGGGGACACAAACCTGGCATCGCTTTATTCCTGCTCGCTACCGGGTCGAAGGCTCTGGGTTGCGAAACTGGCGTTTATGGTCGCGAAGTTTGCCATAAACCTAATGATTTGGCGCCTTTTGCGAGAGTGATGACATACCTGTGGGAGCGGGCTTGCCCGCGAAGAGGCCATCAAATTCAACATCTATGTTGTCTGACACACCGCTTTCGCGGGCAAGTCGAATCGTCGCACCGCCGCTCCCACAGGTATTGCGCAAGCCCCGGGGCTAGGGTTCTACCTGACTCCACTGCTTGTTCAGCCGCTTGTCGGAGATCGGCACCTTGGTTCCCAGTTGCTGGGCAAACAGCGAAACCCGGTATTCCTCCAGCCACCAGCGATACAGCTCCAGCTGCGGATCGCGCTTGCCTTCCTGGGCGTGTTTGCTGGCGCGGGTCTGGTATTGCGTCCACAGGCCGCTCAGTTCGCCGCTCCAGACCCGGTCGCGCTGCACCTGGGCACCGATTTTTTCGAAGCGCTGCTCGATGGCCTTGAGGTAACGCGGCAACTCCTTGAGCCACTGCATCGGCGTTTCCCGGACAAACCCCGGATACACCAGGTGGCTGAGCTGCTGCTTGATGTCGTTCAGGGCCACGGCTTGCGCCAGATCGATCTTGCCCTTGAAGCGCTTTTGCAAGCCGTGCCAGAGCTTGAGGATTTCCAGGGTCAGCTTCGCCACACGCTCTGCGTGCTCGGTCCAGGCGCCACGCTTGCGTTCAGCCAGGGACGCCAGGCCCGCACCGTCACGAGGCAGCGGGTCTTCGCCTTCCAGAATGCAGCTGTCGAGGCTGGCCAGCAGAATGTCTTCCACCAACGCATCGACACGCCCCATGTCGCGATACAACAGACCCAGTTCGGTCAGGCCCGGCAACTTGCCGCGCAGGAACTTCGCCGATTCGGCCAGTTGCTGCATCAGCAGGCGTTGCAGCGCACGGCGATGCTGGAACTCGGCTTCGGCCGGCGTCGAGAAGCGTCCTTCCTTGACCGTGCCCGCCTCCTCCACCAGCGCCGGATACACCGTCATCGACAGCCCGGCGATCTTCTGCTGGGTTTTCTCGGCGACGGCGGCGAACACTTTCGGCTCCACCGGTTGCTGGCTTTTCGCGGATTGCGGGACCGCCAGCGCAGCCTGGCTGGCTTCGGCGAAACGCGCAGTCAGCTCGGCCAGGTCGCGACCTTCGCCGAGGAACTTGCCCTGGCCGTCGACGATTTCCAGGTTCATCCGCAGATGGCTTTCGACCTGCTGCGCCGCCTCGGTCCAGGCTTCATCGCTGACCCGCGCACCGGTCATGCGCAACAGCTCGCGCCCCAGGGCCTGGGGCAGCGAACCCTCGGCAAAGGTCATGCGCTGCAGGGCCGCCTTGACGAAGTCCGGCACCGGTACGAAGTTCTTGCGCAAGGCCTTGGGCAAGTTGCGCACCAGCGCAATGCACTTGGCTTCGATGACACCCGGCACCAGCCATTCCAGGCGTTCCGGTGGCAGCATCGGCAACAGCGGTGCCGGCACGCGCAGGGTCACGCCGTCCCGTGGGTGGTTGGGTTCGAAGTGGTAGTTGAGGGCCAGTTCCAGATCGCCGATGTGCAGCGTATCCGGGTAGTGCTGGGCGGTGACTTCACTGGCTTCGCGGGCCAGCACGTCCTCTTCGCGCATGATCAGCAGCTGCGGGTCTTTCTGGCTGTTGATCCGGTACCAGCTGTCGAAGGTCGCCGTCTGGTGAATCTCCGCCGGCAGTCGCGCGTCGTAGAAGGCGAACAGGGTTTCTTCGTCGGCGAGAATGTCGCGACGACGGGCCTTGGCTTCCAGTTCGTCGAGTTGCTCCAGCAACTGTTTGTTGGCGGTCAGGCACTTGGCCTTCGACTGGATTTCGCCGCGCACCAGCCCTTCGCGGATGAACAATTCGCGAGACACCACCGGGTCCACCGGGCCGTAATGCACCGGCCGACGGCCGACCACGATCAACCCGAACAGGGTGATCTGCTCAAACGCCACGACCTGGCCGCGCTTCTTCTCCCAGTGCGGTTCGAAATGGTTTTTCTTGATCAGGTGCCCGGCCAGCGGCTCGATCCAGTCGGCGTCGATATTGGCGACCATGCGCGCATAGAGCTTGGTGGTTTCCACCAGTTCGGCGGTCATCAGCCACTGCGGGCGCTTTTTACCGATACCCGACGATGGATGAATCCAGAACCGCCGCTGACGTGCGCCGAGGTAATCGCCCTCTTCGGTTTTCTGGCCGATCTGGCTCAGCAATCCCACCAGCACCGCTTTGTGCAGTTTTGGATAGTCCGCCGGCTCTTTATTGAGGCTCAACTGCATGTCGCGGCAGATCAGGCTCAACTGGCGATGGGAGTCGCGCCATTCGCGCAGGCGCAGGTAATTCAGGAAATTCTTGCGGCACCAGTTGCGCAGCGGGCTGGCGCTCAGGGCCTGGCGCTGCTCTTCGAAACCGCGCCACAGATTGACCAGTCCGGCGAAGTCCGAGTCGGCGTCTTTCCACTGGGCGTGGGCCTGATCCGCCGCTTGCTGACGCTCCGGCGGGCGCTCGCGCGGGTCCTGGATCGACATGGCGCTGGCGACGATCAGCACTTCCTGCAAGCTGCCGAGCTTCGCCGCTTCGAGCAACATGCGGCCCATGCGCGGGTCCACCGGCAGCCGCGCCAGTTGACGGCCGAGCGGCGTCAATTGACTGTTGCGATCCACCGCCGAGAGCTCTTGCAGCAGGTTGAAACCGTCGCTGATGGCCTTGCCATCCGGCGGTTCGATGAACGGGAACGCAGTGATCTCGCCGAGGCGCAGATGCAACATCTGCAAGATGACCGCCGCAAGGTTGGTGCGCAGGATTTCCGGATCGGTGAATTCCGGCCGACCCTGGAAATCCTCTTCGCTGTACAGGCGCACGCAAATGCCCGGCTCGACCCGTCCGCAACGGCCCTTGCGCTGGTTGGCGCTGGCCTGGGAAATCGCTTCGATCGGCAGGCGCTGAACCTTGGCCCGGTAGCTGTAACGGCTGATGCGCGCGGTGCCGCTGTCGATCACATAACGGATGCCCGGCACGGTCAACGAGGTTTCCGCGACGTTGGTCGCCAGCACCACGCGACGGCCCGGGTGCGACTGGAAAATCCGCTGCTGTTCGGCCGGCGACAGGCGCGCGTACAACGGCAGGATTTCGGTGTGCTTGAGCTGGGCCTTGCGCAGCATGTCGGCGGCGTCGCGAATTTCGCGCTCACCCGGCAGGAACACCAGCACGTCACCGGGGCTGCGGCGCTCGCTGCGCTCATAAGCGGCGATTTCGTCGAGGGTGGCGAGAATTGCCTGATCCACTGTCAGGTCATCCTCGACACGATTGCCCTCTTCGTCCTGCTCCAGGGTCAGCGGGCGGTACCAGGTGTCCACCGGAAAAGTACGGCCGGACACTTCGACAATCGGCGCATCGTCGAAGTGTTTGGAGAAGCGCTCCAGGTCGATGGTCGCCGAGGTGATGATGACCTTCAGGTCCGGGCGCCGTGGCAGCAGGGTTTTCAGGTAGCCGAGCAGGAAGTCGATGTTGAGGCTGCGTTCGTGGGCTTCGTCGACGATGATCGTGTCGTAGCGTTCCAGATAGCGGTCGTTCTGGGTTTCCGCCAGCAGGATACCGTCGGTCATCAGCTTGATCAGGGTGTTGGAATCGCTCTGATCCTCGAAGCGCACCTGATAGCCGACCAGCGCGCCCAGCGGCGTGCCGAGCTCTTCAGCCACCCGGCTGGCGACACTGCGCGCAGCGATCCGGCGCGGCTGGGTGTGGCCGATCAAACCGTGTTGGCCGCGACCGATTTCCAGGCAGATCTTCGGCAACTGGGTGGTTTTACCCGAACCGGTTTCGCCGGCGATGATCAGCACCTGGTGCTTTTCCAGGGCTTTCTTGATTTCGTCGCGCTTGGCGGCGATCGGCAGGCTGTCGTCGTAACGAATCACCGGCAGGCTGGCCTTGCGCGCCAGCACCTGATCACAGGACGCCTGCAGGCGCGCCACCCACTGGGCCAGCTTGGCCTCGTCGGGTTTCTTGCGCAGCTCAAGCAACTGCCGCCGCAGCCGGTGACGGTCAGCGAGCATGGCGTGATCGAGGTTTTTCAGCAATTTGTCGATGGAGGGCGATTCGTCGGTCATCGGGTACGCAATTCGGTCGTCTAGTGGCGCAGGGGGCGGATTGTCGCAGATTTAGAGGTTGAGCGAGATCCCTTGTAGGAGCGAGCTTGCTCCGGGCGGCGTTCCGACGATGAGTTCAAGAACGCCACGGGGTGTCAGGTTTCCCGCGTCACCGTTAACGACCATCGCGAGCAAGCTCGCTCCTACAGGGGATGCGTACCGGTGCTACTCGTTATCCAGGCCCTTGCGCCGATACGGGAACACATCAATCACCTTCCCCGCCCGAATCGCCTCTTGCAGGCTCTTCCAGTAATCGGCGTTGTACAACTCGCCATGCAACTGATCGAACAACCGGCGTTGCCCCGAATCGGCAAACAGGAACGGCGGAAACTCTTCCGGGAACACGTCCAGCGGCCCGATCGAATACCAGGGCTCGGAAGCCATTTCGTCCTCCGGGGTGCGCGGTTGCGGGATGTGCCGGAAGTTGGCCTCGGTAAGGAAGCAGATCTCGTCGTAGTCGTAGAACACCACGCGGCCGTGACGGGTCACCCCGAAGTTCTTCAACAGCATGTCGCCGGGAAAGATGTTGGCTGCCGCCAGTTGCTTGATCGCCAGCCCGTAGTCTTCCAGGGCCTCGCGCACCTGCGCCTCGTTGGCGTTTTCCAGGTAGAGGTTCAGCGGGGTCATGCGTCGCTCGGTCCAGCAGTGACGGATCAGTACCGTGTCGTCTTCCACCGACACCGTAGACGGCGCGACTTCCAGCAGCTCCTCCAGGCACGCCGGGTCGAACTTGCTCAGCGGGAAACGAAAGTCGGCGAACTCCTGGGTATCGGCCATGCGCCCGACCCGGTCGACGCTTTTCACCAGACGGTATTTTTCGATCACCGTGGCGCGGTCGACGTTTTTCGACGGCGAGAAACGGTCCTTGATGATTTTGAACACGGTGTTGAAACCCGGCAGGGTGAACACGCTCATGACCATGCCGCGCACACCGGGGGCCATGATGAACTGGTCGTCGGTGTTGGCCAGGTGGTTGATCAGCGCCCGGTAGAACTCCGACTTGCCGTGCTTGTAGAAGCCGATCGAGGTGTACAGCTCGGCTATGTGCTTGCCCGGCAGGATGCGCCGCAGGAAGCCGATGAACTCCGCCGGCACCGGCACATCCACCATGAAATACGAGCGGGTGAAGGAGAAAATGATCGACACGTCCGCCTCGTCGGTGATCAGCGCATCGATCTGGATGCCGCGCCCTTCGAGGTGCAGCAATGGAATTGCCAGCGGCCATTGCTCGTCGGCGGTGTAGATGCGCCCCACCAGGTACGCGCCTTTATTGCGGTACAGCACCGAGGAAAACAGCTCGACGCTCAACTCCGGGTCCTTGCACACCCAATCCGGCAGGTTCTCGCGCAGTTGCGCTTCAAGGCGGCGCAGGTCCCCGGGCAGGTCGGCGTATTCTTCGCTGAAGCGGTAGTCGGCGAAAATGCTCGCGAGCATGGCCGACAATTGGCCTTGCGGCTTGTAGGTACGGGTTTGCGCTGCCCGGGCACGGCGCAGGCTCGGCCGCGTGGTGTGGATGAACATGCAGCCGTCGCTGATCAGGTCATGGCTGAACAGCCCGCAGAAGATCGAGTTGTACCAGGTCTCGGACAGTTCATCGTCGAAGCGCAGGTCGATCAGGCTGATGTAGGCGCTTTTGACCAGCGGCCAGCAGCTGACGTCCAGCGTGTCGGCGTCAAAGGCAGTGCGCAGCCGCTCCACCGTTTCAGCGACCTTTTCTTCGTACAGATTGATTCGTGCCGCCGACGCCGATTGCGTCTCTTGCCACAGGGCCTGCTCGAAGCGGGCCCGGGCGCCGTCGGTGATCTGGCGAAAATGCTCGCGGTAATCGTCAAAGCCATCGAGGATCAAGCGGGCGATGTCGGCGGCTGGCCATTGCTGCGGCATGGTGAGACCTCTGCGGGAATTCGGAAGGCTGAGCTTAGCCAGTGAACCGGGTGCAGGAGAAGCGTAATTTTCCCGCCGCCGCGTCATCGACACCCTGAAGAGTTCAACGTCCGGTTTTCGGTTGCCATCGCCCCCGCACTCAGCAACACTTTCGCCCCTCCCTCAAGGAAGGAACGCACTGTGAACCCCGTCGATATTTTCCGTTTACTGTCCCTGGCGGCCATTTGGGGTGCGAGTTTTCTGTTCATGCGCATCATCGCCCCGGTGATCGGCTCCGTGCCCACCGCATTTTTCCGTGTGTCGATTGCCGCCGCCGGGTTGCTGGTGATTCTTGGCCTGATGCGCATCAGCTGGGATTTCAAAGGCAAACTCAAGACCGTGATGCTGCTCGGGGTGATTAACTCCGGCATCCCGGCGACGCTGTACTCCGTTGCAGCACAGGTGCTGCCCGCCGGTTACTCGTCGATTTTCAACGCCACCACGCCACTGATGGGCGTGCTGATCGGCGGCCTGTTTTTCCATGAAAAACTCACCGCCGCCAAGCTTGGCGGAGTTTTTCTCGGACTGTTCGGCGTCGGCGTGCTGACCCGCGCGGGCCCGGTGGCGTTCGATATCGGGTTGTTGATGGGTGCCGTCGCCTGTCTGCTCGCCACCACGTGCTACGGTTTTGCCGGATTCCTGGCCCGGCGCTGGCTCGATCAGGCCGGTGGTCTGGACAGCCGTTTGTCGGCACTGGGCAGCATGCTCGGCGCGACATTATTCCTGCTGCCGCTGTTCGGTTACAGCGTGATCAGCCAGCCACCGGCGAGCTGGGGCGGCTGGAACGTGTGGCTGTCGCTGCTGGGCCTGGGGCTGGGCTGCACGGCGTTTGCCTACATTATTTACTTCCGGCTGCTGAGCTCGATCGGTCCGGTGAAATCGATGACCACGACCTTCCTGATTCCTCTGTTCGGGGTGTTGTGGGGAGGGTTGTTCCTCGATGAGCCACTGTCCATGGCGCATGTTTATGGCGGGGTGTTGATTGCAGTGGCGTTGTGGCTGGTGTTGAAGCCGGCTGCCGTGAAACCGGGTTTGGTGGCTGACCGGTAGAATTGTTGCGTTTTGGATTACGCCTTCGCGAGCAGGCTCGCTCCCACAGGTTTCGCACAATTGCTGTGGGAGCGAGCCTGCTCGCGAAAGCGGTAGATCAAACACCCACAATCACAAGGCCGAAACACTCATCTCCCCATCCACCAACCGCCGAATCCCCAGCGGATTGGTGTTCTGCAACGCCTCCGGCAGCAGCGCATCCGGATAATTCTGGAAGCACACCGGCCGCAGGAAGCGATCGATCGCCAGGGTGCCGACCGAGGTGCCCCGCGAGTCGGATGTCGCCGGATACGGCCCGCCATGCACCATGGCCTCGCAAACCTCGACCCCGGTCGGATAGCCGTTGAGCAAGATCCGCCCGACCTTTTCCTGCAGCAATTCACCCAGCCAGCGGTACTCCAGCAGTTCATCCGCCTCGCCAATCAGCGTTGCCGTCAGTTGCCCGCGCAGGCCCTGCAGCGCCGCCGCCAACTGCGACCGATCCTCGACCTCGATGACGATGGTGGTTGGCCCGAACACTTCCTCCTGCAGCAATTGATCGCCCTTGAGCAACAGGCTGAAATCGGCCTTGAACACCTGTGGCTGCGCCTGATTGCCCTGTTGCGGCCGGCCTGCCAGATGGGTCAGGCCCGGATGTTCGTGCAGTTCGTCAAGGCCCCGGCTGTAGCTGGCCAGCGTGCCGGCATTGAGCATGGTTTGCGCCGGCTGCTCGTTCATGTTGGCGCAGAATTGCTGCAGGAACTGGCTGAACTGCGGCGAGCGCAAACCAATGACCAGGCCGGGATTGGTACAGAACTGCCCGCAACCCTGGGTCACCGAACCGGCCAGTTGCGCTGCGATCTGCTCACCGCGCACCTTGAGCGCGTCTGGCAGCAGGAACACCGGGTTGATGCTCGACATCTCGGCGAACACCGGGATCGGCTGCGGCCGGTTTGCGGCCATGTGGCTCAAGGCATTGCCACCCTTGAGTGAACCGGTGAAGCCCACCGCCTGAATTGCCGGATGCTTGACCAGCCATTCGCCGACCCCACCGCCATAGATCATGTTGAATACACCGGCCGGCATCGCGGTTTTTTCCGCGGCGCGGATGATCGCGTCAGCCACCCACTCGGCGGTTGCCATGTGCCCGCTGTGGGCCTTGAACACCACCGGGCAACCGGCGGCCAGTGCCGAGGCGGTATCGCCGCCGGCCGTAGAGAATGCCAAGGGGAAGTTGCTGGCACCGAACACCGCGACTGGCCCCAGGGCGATGCGGTACTGACGCAGATCCGGGCGCGGCAGCGGCTGACGATCCGGTAATGCGCGGTCGATGCGCGCACCAAGGAAATCGCCGCGACGCAGTACCTTGGCGAACAGGCGCAACTGACCGCTGGTGCGTGCACGCTCACCCTGGATACGCCCGGCCGGCAACGCCGTTTCGCGGCACACGGTGGCCACGAACTCATCGCCCAGCCCGTCGATTTCATCGGCAATGGCATCGAGAAACCGGGCACGTTTTTCCGCACTCAGGTTGCGGTAGATCGGGTACGCCGCAGCCGCCGCTTTGGCGGCAGCGTCCACTTCGGCTTCGCTGGCCTGGAAGAAGATTCCGGGGAGCGGCTCACCCGTGGTGGCGTCGAGGCTTTGCAGTTGCAGCGTGCCGTTGGCGCTGCGACGACCGCCGATGTAGTTGTGTCCAAGTGGCAACGTCATTGAGGTTTCCTTGTCCGGCCAGCAACGCCGGAGATTGAAGGTTTAAAGCGTGCGCACCTGACCGATGCCCAGCGGCTGGGCGCTTTCGCCGATGCCGTTGACCAGGGGCGCACCAAATTCATCGAGACTGAGATGGAAGCGATCCCCCGGCTGGGTTTTCACCCCGTCGGCAAACGACAGCGTGGCCGTGCCGAAGTAATGCACGTGAACATCGCCGGGACGCAAAAACTGCGCGTACTTGAAGTGATGAAATTCGAGATTGGCCAGGCTGTGGCACATGTTGTCTTCGCCACTGAGAAACTCTTTTTCCCAGATCGTCTGGCCGTCGCGTTTGATGCGGCTGGTGCCGACCAGATGCCTGGGCAGCTCACCGACGCGCAGCTCCGGGCCATAGGAGCAGCAGCGCAGTTTCGAATGGGCGAGGTACAGGTAGTTGCGCCGTTCCATGACGTGGTCGGAGAACTCGTTACCCAGCGCATAACCGAGCCGATACGGCTGGCCGTCGTCGCCGATCACGTACAGGCCGGTCAGCTCCGGCTCTTCACCGGCGTCCTCGGCAAACGGCGGCACCGGGAAATCCGCACCGGGACGCACGACAATGCTGCCGTCGCCCTTGTAGAACCACTCCGGTTGCGCGCCGACCTGCCCCGCATCCGGCTTGCCACCCTCCAGCCCCCACTTGAACATGCGCATGGTGTCGGTCATGCCGGCTTCGACTGCGCCGTCGTACTGGTGCATTTTGTCCCGCGTTGCCGCACTGCCAAGATGGGTCAGGCCGGTGCCGCTGATCAGGCAATGGGCCGGGTCTTCATGGTCCAGCGGCGGCAGGACTCTGCGCTGCTGCAACAGCTGCGCGTAATCCGGACCGGGTTCGCTGCCGCGCCGGGCGACTTCTTCCTGCAGGCTACGTCCGCCGCGAATGGCGGCCAGCGCCAGTTCACGGGTGCTGCGGGTATCACACAACACCTGGAGACGAGCCCCTTCAACCAAGCCGACCTGGCGTTGCCCGGCAGTGTTTTCAAATTGAATCAGGCGCATGTCGGCCCTCCGCAAAGTCGTGGTTGGCGCCACCCGACGGCGGCGCCTCAAGGTCATTCGATGATGTTGAATTCGCTCAAATACTCATCGGATATTTCCAGGCCCAGGCCCGGCTTGTGGTCGTCGAGCTGGATGTAGCCGTTGACCGGCTGCGGCTCGCCCTTGAACACGTAGTAGAAGAGTTCGTTGCCGACTTCGACGTCGAACACCGGGAAGAACTCGGCCATCGGCGAGGCGGTGGTGGACATGGTCAGGTGGTAGTTGTGCATCTGCCCGGCGTGGGGAATCACCGGGACCGACCAGGCTTCGGCCATGGCGTTGATCTTGCGCGCGGCGGTGATGCCGCCGACGCGGTTGGTGTCGTACTGGATCACGTCGACGGCGCGGCGTTCCAGCAGGTCCTTGAAGCCGTAGGAGGTGAACTCGTGTTCGCCGCCGGAGATGGGCATGATCCCCATTTTTTTCAGCTCGACGTAACCCTCGATGTCGTCGGCGATCACCGGTTCTTCCAGCCAGCGCGGTTCGAACTCGGCCAGTTTCGGCAACATGCGCCGGGCATATTCCAGGGTCCAGCCCATGTAGCATTCGAGCATGATGTCGACGTCGGGACCGGCCAGTTCACGCAGGGCTCGCACTTGTTCGATGTTGCGACGCATGCCCGCCGGACCGTCTTTGGGGCCATAGCCGAAACGCATTTTCAGCGCGGTGAAACCCTGGCTCAGATAACCCTGGGCTTCTTCTAGGAACAGGTCGAGATTGTCGTTGGCGTAGAGCTTGGAGGCGTAGGTCCAGATCTTCTCTTTGGTGCGCCCGCCCAACAGCTTGAACACCGGTTTGTTCACCGCCTTGCCCATGATGTCCCAGATCGCGATATCGATGGCCGAGATCGCCGCCATGCCGATGCCCTTGCGGCCCCAGGCGTGGCTCTGGCGGTACATTTTCTGCCAGATGTATTCGTTGTCGAACGGGTCTTCGCCGATGGCGATCGGTGCCAGGTAGGTGTCGATGATTTCCTTGGCCACACGCGGCGCCAGTGCGCAGTTACCGATGCCGACCAGGCCGGTGTCGGTCTCGACTTCCACCACCAGCCAGCCATGGAAACGGAACGAGCCCATGGCGTCGCCGCGCTCGAACAGGATGTCGCTGGCGTTGGTGCAGAAGTGTGCCTGGGGCGGGACGACTTTGCCTTTCCACTCGAATACACGGGTACGGATCGCTTTGATTTTCATGAATACAGTTCCTTGCTAACGCGGTGATCAGCCAACCTGAGCCGGTGTGAGCTGCGAGGGGGATTTAGGGGTGTGGGTGGTGCGAAGTCGGGACAGCAGGATGGCGCCGATAATGCCCACCACGGCCAGGGCGAACATGCCGGCACGAGGGTCTGCAAAACTGCTTTCCATCACGGTCTTCAGGTTCGGCGCGACGAAGCCGCCAAGGTTGCCGATGGAGTTGATCAGGGCGATCCCGCCCGCCGCCGCGGCACCGCTGAGGTAGCTGGTGGGGATGGTCCAGAACAATGGCTGCACCGAGACGAAACCGGCCGCGGCGAAGCAGAACGCGAGCACCACCGGCACCATGCTCGAGCCCAGCGCGGAAGCGGCGATGCCGAGGGCGGCCATGGTCAGCATGCACACGGCGAGACGGCGGTGCTGGCCGGTGCGGTCGGCATAACGAGTGACCAGGCGGGTCACGATGAGCGCGCAGACCCAGGGGATTGCAGTGATCAGGCCGACATTGAGGCCGACATGCCCGTCGAGCAGGCCGGCGATGCGCGTCGGCAGGTAGAACACCACGCCGTACACGCTCATCTGGATGGTGAAATACGCCAGGCAGAATTGCAGCACCCGAGGGTTGCGCAAGGCGCTGAGAAAACCGTGGGGGCTGCTGTGTTTTTTCTGCGCGTCCTCGTCCGCCAGCGCTGTTTCCAGCGCCCGCTTTTCTTCAACGCTGAGCCAGGTGGCCTCGGCCGGACGGTTGACCAGGTAGAAGTACGCGGCGATGCCGACCACCGATGCCATCAGGCCTTCGACCACGAACAGCCATTGCCAGTTGGTCAGGCCGAACACGCCGTGGAAATCCAGCAACCAGCCGGACAACGGGCTGCCCAATACCAGCGCCAGCGGCAGGCCGAAATAGAACAGGCCCAACGCCTGGCCACGGCTCTGCGCCGGGAACCAGTAGGTGAGGTACAGGATGATCCCCGGGAAGAACCCGGCTTCGGCCACCCCCAGCATGAAGCGCAGCACGTAGAACGTCTGGGCGTTGTGGGCAAACATCATCGCCGCCGACACCAGGCCCCAGGTGACCATGATCCGGCACAGCCAGACCTTGGCGCCGAGGCGGTGCAGCATGTAGTTGCTCGGCACTTCGAAGCACGCATAACCGATGAAGAAGATGCTCGCGCCAAAGGCAAACGCGGCATCGCCCAACCCGGTATCGGCTTGCAGCGCTGCTTTGGCGAAGCCGACGTTGGAGCGGTCGATGAACGCCAGGATGTACATCAGGATCAGAAACGGCAGCAGGCGAAGCCGGCTTTTGGAGATAGCGCTTGACAGCGCCAGGACGGAATCTGGACGGGTCATGTGAGTGTTCCTTTGCTGCCGGTATGTGCCTTGCGGAAGTGACAAGGCGGGCTTTTTGTAGTTGTCATTCGCCTGATCGCAGTGGCCGGGAGTGCCCGGTTGCGTTCATTCGATGGAGCGACTTTAGCCAGCGCAAAGGGCTGCGGATAATCACTTATGCATATCCGGCGATAACCTGGGGTGATAGCAATAACCGGTTATTCAGTGGATAGGGTTATCAGCCACACACAAAACAAATGCGGGAGCGGGCTTGCTCGCGAATGCGGAGGGTCAGTCGACACAGTTGTCGTCTGACCCTCCGCATTCGCGAGCAAGCCCGCTCCCACAGGGGATTTTCGTTGTTTTGGAAATCCTGGTGTCAGTGGCGGTTGTGCCCCATCCGGCACGCAATCTCGAACGCCTGTCGGATGGCTCCGACATTGGCCTTGCCCTGCCCGGCTATATCAAATGCGGTGCCATGGGCCGGGGTGGTGATCGGGATCGGCAAACCGCCCTGTACCGTCACGCCACGGGAGAAGCCCATCAGCTTGATCGCGATCTGGCCCTGGTCGTGGTACATGGTCACCACCGCGTCGAAGGCACTGGCATCGCCCTGGACCTTGAGGAAAATCGTATCGGCCGGATAGGGCCCGTCCGCCGCGATCCCCAGCGCCTGCGCCGAGCGGACCGCCGGGCCGATGATGTCCAGCTCTTCGCGACCGAACGAGCCGTTGTCGCCGTTGTGCGGGTTCAAGCCGCACACACCGATCCGCGGTTTTTCCAGGCCGTTGCGCTTGAGCGCCGTGTCGATCAGTTGAATCGCTTCCACCACCCGTTGCTGGCTGAGCAGGCCCGGCACATCGGCCAGGGCCACGTGGGAGGTCACCCGTGAAGTCCACAGATTGTCGAGCACGTTGAACTCGCAGAACGGCCCGTGGAAATCCAGCAGTTCGGCAAACCAGTGCAGTTCGTCGCTGTGGGCCATGCCGGCCATGTGCAACGAGGTCTTGTTCAACGGGCCGAACAACACCGCATCGGTCGTGCCGGCTTCGGTCAGGCGCAGGGCTTGCTCCAGGGTGTCGAGGCTGTAGCGACCGCCGATGACGCTGGCCTCGCTGCGCGGAAATTCGCCCACTGTGTCGCCGCGAAAGTCATAGAACAGCGGCGTGTCGTCGACGAATGCCAGATGCTCCAGGGACTCGACGCGACGATAGGGAAACTCCATCCCGGCGATGCGCATGCCGCGACGCATTTCCGCCTCGTCGGCGATCAGGATCACGTTGGCCTGGCGCCGCACTTCGGGCTCGCCGAGCAGGCGGGCGATCAACTCCGGGCCGATGCCCGCCGGGTCGCCAAGGACCATCGCGATAGTGGATTTGCTCATGCTTCACTCCTCAAGGGTTCAGGCTGCGCCCGGTCAATGGCGCAAGGCTCGCAGCGATAGACCCGCTGCGCATTGCTGTAGAAAAGTCGCTCCTGATCGGCCGCTGACAGATCGGCGACGATGGATTTGAAACCGCTGTAGATGTCGTCGAACGAGCCGCACAGGCTGTCCACGGGGAAGTTGCTGGCGAACATCGCCCTGTGGCTGCCAAACATCGCGATGACTTCGCGCACGATCCAGGCGTTGTCCTTGGCGCGCCAGCGCTGGCCGCCCTGCCCCAGGCCGGAGATCTTCACCTGCACGTTTGGCCACCGGGCCAGCCGCGCCATCGCCAGACGCCAACCCGCCAGGCCTTCGGCGCTACGGTCGTTGGGCAAACCGGCGTGGTTGAGAATCAGTGTGATGCCGGGGAAATCCCGGGCCAGCCGTTCGGCTTCGTGCAGGTTCCACCACGGTGTCTGCAGGTCGAAATGCAGGCCCAGCCCTTCGAGCGCGGCATAGCTGCGGCGCCAGTGTTCATCGCTCATCAGGCTGCGCATGTGCCCCACCTGCGCCGGCGCGATCGGGCCACCGGGCTTGTGGCGCACACTGCGCACATGCTTGAAGCGCGCCTGTTCGGTGAGCACATCGATGGCGTCCGGGTGATCGAGCCAGGCCTGCGCCACAACTGCGTTTGGCACGCCGTAGCGCGCGGCCAGTTGCTCGATGAAGCGGGTTTCGCCAATCGGGTCCTGCGGGTTCCACTCCGTCTCGACGTACACCGTTTGCACCACCCGATGCCCGCCGGCGTCGGCGAAGTAATCCTCAGGAAAATAGCGGCGCTTGATGGCGCTGTAATCACCGTAGCGAAACGGGATATTGGCCTCGGGCGCGAGCCACGGGTGATCGTTGACGCCCGGGTCCCAGAAGTGATGATGGGCGTCGATGATCGGACCGTCCCACAATGCATCAGGCATGACGCACCTCATCCAGGCTGATGAACAACGTCGCCAGCACGAAGACTGCCGAGCACGCCGCGAAGAACCCCAGCACCGGGGCAAAACCACCGGCCGCTTGCAGGATCACGCCCACCAGGATGGGCACCGCAATGCCGCCCGTGCTGCCGGCCATGTTCATCACGCCGCCGATCAAGCCGACCCTCGCCGGTGCCGCCAGCAGTGCCGGGAAACTCCAGTAGAGGCTGCCCCACATCAGGAAAAATGCGGTCATGGCCAGCAACGCCACCGCTGCAAAAGGATTGCCCAGGGTCGGCAGCAACAGGAATGCGCCAAGGGCCACCAGCCCGGAAAACGCCAGCAGGCTCTTGACCGCCACCCCGCGACTCACACCCTTGCGGATCAAACCATCGCAGAGGAAACCACCGGTCAACGAGCCGAGTGCGCCACACAGGAAAATCACGAAGGTCGCCGCGCCAATGCCCTTGATATCGAAGCCGCGGGCCTGGGCCAGGTAACTCGGACCCCAGGTCAACAGGCCGAAATACACCATCGCCCAACTGGCCCGGCCGATCAGCAAAGCGCTCAGGGAACGGGCCGCGATGCCCAGGCCTTTGACCGGCGCGCGCGCGGCTTCGGCAGCCGGTGTGGCGCGGCCGGCGTTGATCTTTGCCAGCTCCACCTCATTGACCTGCGGGTGACTGGCCGGGTCATCGCGCAGGTAACGCCGCGCCAGCCAGGCCAGCACCAGGGTGGCAATGCCGGCAATCACGAACGCCAACCGCCAGGAGTCCAGCGAGGCAATCAGCCAGGCAATGATCAAGCCGCCAAGGGCCACGCCCAACGGGCTGCCGCTGTCCATCAAGACCGCACCGCGACTGCGCTCGCTCGGTGCCAGCCACAGGGAAATCAGCTTGCCGCCCGAGGGGAACAGCGGTGCTTCGGCGGCGCCCAGTGCAACCCGGGCAAACAGCAATGACAAGCCGCCGGTAGCAAACGCCGCCAGCACCTGAAAGGTGCCCCACAACCCGGTGGACCAACTGATGACCCGATGCGGACCATAGCGATCGATCAACCAGCCGCCGGGAATCTGCAACAACGCATAAGCCCAGAAGAAGCTGCTGAGGATCAGCCCTTGCAGGCTCGGCGACAGGGAGAATTCATGGGCGATGGTCGGCATTGCGATGGACAGCGACACCCGGTCGATCAGGTTGACCATGGTCAACGCGAAGATGATCGCGAAGATCCGCCAGCGCACGCTGCTGGCCTTGCCAACGTGGGTCTGCGCGTTTGCTGCGGCCTGGGGCGGGATGACGTCGCCGCTCAGGTTCAGGGATGCACTGGAACGAGCCATGGTGCGTGCCTCTTTTATTATTTTTGTCGGAACAGCGGCGCCGCGTCCTCGCGGCGTTTCGAGCACTATCGAAGGCCCGGTGATAACCGTCTAATCAAAACTTGAAATCAGGCGATAGCCTCGGGTTATGTCATGCCCTGCTTTCAACGACCTTTCAACGTTGACACGCATTTCTTTGTGCAGGAGCAAGTTTGCTTGCGATGGTCTCCAGGGAAAACGCGTGTTTCCTGCATTGACTCAGCGTCCTTGGGTTCATCGCGAGCGAGCTCGCTCCTACAAAAGTCCTGCTTCGTTTGCCGAGCTATAACCCCAGGCTATCGGTGTATGTATTGTTTTGACTAGACGCCGCGCCCGCAGCTTCACACACTCAGGCCAGGCTTGCGGCTCTACCGCTCAGACAAGTCACTTATAACAACTACAAAAACGAGGCTCTTCCATCATGCGAAATGCATTCGTCCGTCGCACATCCCGTCTGTTTCTCGGTTGTACCCTGATCGCCGCCAGCGCCCTTCCCGCTCTCGCTCACGCCGCCTGGCAACCGGACAAAAACGTCGAAATCGTCGTCGCCGGTGGTCCCGGTGGCGGCACCGACCAGCTCGGTCGCCTGATCCAGTCGATCATCACCACGCACAAGTTGCTCGACGTGAACACCATCGTCCTGAACAAGGGCGGCGGCAACGGCGCCGAAGCCTTTCTCGACCTGAAAATGAGCAAGGGCGACGCCGACAAGCTGGTGATCGGCACCAATAACATCTACCTGCTGCCGCTGGTGTCCAAGCTCGGCTACGAATGGCAGGAACTGACCCCGATTGCCGCCGTGGCCGAGGATGACTTCATTCTCTGGAGCTACAAAGGCGCGCCGTGGAAAGACGCGAAAAGCTTCTACGAAGCGGTCAAGGCCGACCCGTCGAACCTGCGCATGGGCGGCAGCCAGTCCAAGGACGTCGACCAGACCCTGACCCTGCTGCTGAACCAGACCAACAACAGCAAACTGGTGTACATCCCGTTCAAGAGCGGCAGCGAGGCCGCGACCCAACTGGCCGGCAAGCACATTGCTGCCAACGTCAACAATCCCAGCGAAAGCATCAGCCAGTGGCGTGGCGATCAAGTCGAGCCGTTGTGCGTATTCAGTAAAGAGCGCATGGGCTATACCGACAAGGTCGCCGGCGACAAATCCTGGGCCGACGTGCCGACCTGCCACGAACAAGGCCTGGGCATCGATCAGTATCGCTTCCCGCGCACCGTGTTCATGCCCGGCGACGTCACTGCCGAACAGCGTGCGTTCTATGTCGACCTGATGCGCAAAGTCACCCAGACCGACGAGTTCAAAGCCTACGTCAAGCAGAACGCCTTGGTGCCGACCTTCCTTGAAGGCGAGCCGCTGACCGCCTACATCGAACAGGACACTGCCCGTGTTACTCCGGTGTTCAAAGAAGCCGGCTGGCTGAAAAACTAAAGTCGTCGCGGCCGCTCGCCTGCGGGCGGCCGCGGCCCGCTGGAGGTATTTTCATGTCCCATTCTTCGGATTCACCGGCGCTGGTCGGCACCCGCTGGGTCGAACTCGGCCTGGCACTGTTCACCACCCTGATCGGCGCGGTGGTGATGTACGGCAGCGTCGAACAAGGCATCGGCTGGGGTGATGCCGGCCCCGAGCCGGGTTACTTTCCTTTCTACATCGGCCTGCTGCTATGCGCCGCGAGCATCGCCAACGGTGTGTTGGCCCTGGTGCGCTGGCAAGCCTTGAGCGTGGCCTTCGTCAGTCGCGATGCGTTCAGACAAGTGTTGTCGGTGTTCGTGCCGATTGCACTGTTCGTCGGCGCCATGCCCTTTACCGGTATCTACCTCGCTTCGGCAGCGTTCATTGCCTGGTTCATGTGGCGGGACAAGGTCCGCGCCAAGCCTTACGGCAAATGGATGATCGGCAGCGTGTCCCTGGGCGCGGTGCTGGCCAGTTACCTGATTTTCGCGCTGTGGTTCAAAGTGCCGCTGGATGCCGGCCCGATGGGCGACTGGATTGCCCTGGCCGGGAGAACCTTCAAATGAGCGAATTCGATTCCCTGCTGCAAGGCATGAACCTGATCCTCACGCCGGGCCATATCGGCCTGATGGTGATCGGCGTGCTGCTGGGTATTCTGGTCGGCGTGCTGCCCGGCCTCGGTGCCCCCAATGGCGTGGCGTTGCTGCTGCCGCTGACGTTCACCATGTCGCCGGTGTCGGCGATCATCCTGTTGTCGTGCATGTATTGGGGCGCGCTGTTCGGCGGTTCGATCACCTCGATCCTGTTCAATATTCCCGGTGAACCCTCATCGGTGGCGACCACCTTCGACGGCTACCCGATGGCCCGCGAAGGACGCGCCGCCGAAGCCCTGACCGCCGCGTTCAGCTCGGCCCTGATCGGCGCCCTGTGCGGTGTATTGCTGCTGACGTTCCTGTCGACGCGGATTGCCCAGTTCGCCATGTCCTTCAGCTCGCCGGAGTTCTTCGCGGTGTACCTGTTGGCGTTCTGCACCTTCATCGGCATGAGCAAGAACCCGCCGCTGAAAACCGTGGTGGCGATGATGATCGGTTTCGCCATGGCCGCCGTCGGCATGGACACCGTATCGGGCAACCTGCGCCTGACCTTCGACCAGCCGATCCTGATGACCGGCATCAGCTTTGAAGTGGCGGTGATCGGTCTGTTCGGCATCGGTGAAATCCTCTGCACCGTCGAAGAAGGCCTGGTGTTCCGTGGCGAGCATGCGCGGATCACGCCGATGGTCATCCTGCGCACCTGGGCCAAATTGCCGCGTTACTGGTGGACGATCGTGCGCAGCACTCTGGTCGGTTGCTGGATGGGCATCACCCCTGGCGGGCCGACGGCCGCCTCGTTCATGAGCTACAGCCTGGCACGGCGTTTCTCGAAGAACCGCGACAACTTCGGCAAGGGTGAAATCGAAGGCGTGATCGCCCCGGAAACCGCCGACCACGCGGCCGGCACCAGTGCCCTGTTGCCGATGCTGACCCTGGGCATTCCCGGTTCGGCAACCGCTGCGGTGATGCTCGGTGGCCTGATGATCTGGGGCCTGCACCCGGGGCCGACGCTGTTTGTCGAGCAACACGATTTTGTCTGGGGCCTGATCGCCAGCATGTACCTGGGCAACGTGGTGAGCCTGATCGTGGTGCTGGCCACCGTGCCGTTGTTCGCCTCGATCCTGCGCATTCCGTTCTCGATCATCGCGCCGATCATCATCATGGTCTGCGCCATCGGTGCCTACTCGGTGCACAACGCGTTCTTCGACGTGGTGCTGATGCTGGGCTTCGGTGCGCTGGGTTATCTGTTCAAGAAACTCGGCTACCCGATTGCGCCGCTGGTGTTGGCGGCGGTGCTGGGCGACAAGGCGGAAGATGCCTTTCGCCAGTCGATGCTGTTCTCCGATGGGCACCTGGGGATTTTCTGGTCCAATCCGTTGGTGGGCAGCCTGACCACGGCGGCGCTGCTGATGCTGTTCTGGCCGTTGATTGCCAAAGCGCTGCAAACCCTGATCGGCCTGCGCAAATCCCATGTCGCCAAGGCAAAATCGGTGCTGTGACACGGCAATGCTGGCAACGCCTGGCATTTGTTGTCAGGCTTGCCGCAGTCTTTCTTGCGAGTCGAGCCCATGACCCGAACTCCCGATGTTCGAATTCCAGAAGCTAATGTAATCCACAGTCGACTGCGCCTGCGCCAACTGCGGTTGATGCTGGCGTTGCAGGAGTTCGGCTCGTTGCGCCGCGCCGCCGACCACATCGGCATGACCCAACCGGCCGCAACGAAAATGCTCCATGAAGCCGAGGACCTGCTGGGCGTCGAACTGTTCGAACGCCTGCCTCGGGGCATGCGCTCTACCCCGTTCGGGGAAACGGTCATTTACTACGCGCGCATGGTGTTCGCCGAACTCAGCGGCATGCGCGAAGAACTGGTCGCACTCGAATCCGGCAACCTTGGCCGGGTCGCGGTCGGGGCCATTCCGGCGCTGGCTTCGGGGCTGCTGACGCGCACCATCGCCACCTTGAAACAAAGCCATCCACGCTTGTCGATGAGCATTCAGGTCGACACCAGCGACGTGCTGGTGCAGGCCCTTTTACAGGATCAACTGGATATCGTGCTGGGGCGGATTCCGGCCGGCGCCCGGGCGGAGGAGTTGCTGTTCGACAGCCTCGGCGAGGAAGCGCTGTGCGTGATTTCCGGTGCACAGAATCCACTGGCCAACGCCACCCAACTGAGCTGGGCCGAACTGCAGAACATGACCTGGGTGCTGCAACAGCAGCCCAGCCCGATGCGCGCGATCATCAATCAGGTGTTCCACAACGCGAGGGTCGATATTCCGAGCAGCATCGTCGAAACCACATCGATCATGACCTTGCTGTCGTTGATTCAGCAGACCGACATGCTCGGCGTCACGCCGTTGTCGGTGGTCGAGGATTACCCCGGCCGCGATTTGCTCGCGGTGCTGCCGATCAAGTTCGAGGCCCGGCTGCCCCCCTTCGGGCTGATCACCCGGCGCCACCGCATTCAGTCGTCGGCAATGCAGGCGTTCATGAATTCGGTGCGGGCCGAGCACGCACTGGCCAAATGAAAAAAAGGCCCGGAGCATGGCTCCAGGCCCTTTCGGGTTTGCACGCAATTACGCGGTTTTACGGAAGACGAACACCAGACCGACAATGATCAACAGCATCCCGAACAGGCTCAGCATCGCCAGGCGGTTGCCAAAGATCAGATAGTCCATCACCGCCGTGACCGCCGGCACCAGGTAAAACAGGCTGGTGACGTTCACCAGGTTGCCCCGGGCGATCAAGCGGTACAGCAACAACGTCGCCAGCACCGACACCACCAGCCCCATCCATAGCACCGGCAGGATGAAACCGCTGCCGTGCTCGAAGTGAAACGGCTGGAAGGGTACGAAAACCCCGCACAACAACAGCCCCGCAAGGTACTGCACCGGCAGCGTGCCGAGGGGATTGTCGGTGATGCGTTTCTGCATGATCGAACCGAACGTCATGCTTGCCAGCGCGAGCAAACCGAAAAGCATCCCGGCCAGCGACATCCCGGCCAGCCCGATGCCTTGATAGACCACCATGATCAACCCGGTCAAACCCAGGGCCAGGCCAAACATCCGGCTCCAGGAACGCTGACGCTCCATCAGCACCACGGTGAGGATCGGCTGCACGCCCATGATGGTCGCCATCACCCCGGGCGTGACCTTGAGGTCGAGGGCCAGCAGATAGAAAATCTGATAAGCCCCCAGCAACACCACACCGGTGGCCATCGCGTACAGCATCGGCTTGCCGCCCTTGGGCAGCTTCAGCTTGAGCAACGGCACCAGCAACACCAGGCCACAGAGCGCGATGACGAAACGGAACATCAGGAAAGCGAAAGGCGACGCATGGGCCAGGCCCCATTTGGAGAAAATCGCCCCGCTGCTCCACAGCAGAACGAACAGGCTCGTGGACGCCGCCGCGAGCGCGGACTTTTTCGAAAGGACAAACATGAATACCACCTGTAGTCAGGCAAAACGCCAACTCAGCCGAAGCTGAAATTCAGTTGTTTTATTCAGGCAGGCAGGGGGAACAGCAGAAAGCAGCTGATCAGCCCGAAATGCCAATGCCTGGCGGTGAGACCACCGCGCACACTGGCGTACGACTGACAGGAGGGGGGTAATGACTGATCTGCCCGGGCTGCTGATTCCCGCACGGCACGACGCCAGCGTTGACCGCTGAATCGACTACCGCGTTGATGAGGGATGCAGGCATTGGGCTGATCTTTTTCAGGAGTGGCAAAAGCAGGTCATGAACCTGCCGGGGGCTGACTATAACCAGCGCTGCACTCCAATGGCAATGGATTACTGCGTGTCACGGTCTGCAGCGCCGTCACGTAAAATTTTCAAGGAATCAATGTCGCAATCTGTGCTTTAATTGCCAAAGAAATCGAAACACACTCGACGACACACAAAATAGACAATCAAAAAAGCAAAAATAACATTTTGCGACAAGGATGATATCCAGTGGCAAACCCCGATCTTCTTGGCCTCGATGCTCCCGTTGTATGGGATACGCAGCAGGCCTTTGTCCATCTCAACCGACTCGGACAAGCCGATACCAAGCGCACTGCCGAACGACGCTTGCATGAGCTTGCACTGCTGCCCGATACGCTCAATGCGCAGAACCTGAGCGACGAGTCCGGACGCAGTCCGACACCTTCGGTTCTGAACTGGGAGATCGAAAAGGCCCGGGTCAAGCGCAAGCTGGTGCTCTATGCCCAATTGCATCGGACCCCGGACGGAACGGACGTCCTGCACGCCAACGACGCCCGCGGTGCGCGCTACTGGTTGCCACTCGGGAACGAAGCGGTTGACGCTTTAACGCTTGGCACGGCACTGCATCGCCTGCAGGCCCACATCGCCAAGAGCATCGTTGTCTTCCCCAGTGGCCGCCTGGTCAATGCTTGCAGGCAGGCCTGCGCGCCAGAGCAGGTTGAGTTTGGTTTGCTGGGTTACCCGGCCACGCTGGACACAAACAGCCAATTCGCGCCGGTCGATGCATTGAAAGTGCGCACGCCCCACCTCAAGCATCTTGAGTCCGAAAGCCTGCAAATCATCCGCGAAGCGGTGGCCGAGGCGGAAAACCCCGCGATGCTGTACTCGATGGGCAAGGACAGCGCGGTGATGCTGCACCTGGCTCGCAAGGCGTTTTACCCTTCCCCGCCACCGCTGCCATTACTGCACGTCGACACACGCTGGAAGTTCCAGGAGATGTACCGGTTTCGCGACCTCATGGCCCAGCAAAGCGGTATGGATCTGCTGGTGCATATCAATCCGGAAGCCATCAGCAAAGACATCAACCCCTTCGATCATGGTTCGGCACTGCACACTGACATCACCAAGACCGAAGGCCTCAAGCAGGCGCTGGACAAATACAAGTTCGACGTGGTGTTCGGCGGCGCACGCCGCGACGAAGAAAAATCCCGGGCCAAGGAACGCATCTTTTCGTTCCGCACCCAGAGCCACCAATGGGACCCGAAACAGCAGCGACCCGAACTGTGGAACCTCTACAACACGCGTAAAAAGCCGGGCGAGAGCATTCGTGTGTTCCCGTTGTCCAACTGGACCGAACTCGACATCTGGCAATACATCTACCAGGAAAACATTCCGTTGGTGCCCCTGTACTTCGCCAGGGAACGTCCCGTTGTCGTGCGCAACGGCATGACCATCATGGTCGATGACGCACGCATGCCGCTGTTACCGGGCGAGAAGATCGAAGCCCGGAACATCCGCTTTCGCACCCTTGGTTGCTACCCGTTGACCGGCGCCATGGATTCGAACGCCAGCACCGTGGCCGACATTTTGCTCGAGCTGCTGGACTCCAGTCATTCCGAGCGACAAGGGCGAGCCATCGACAGCGACAGCTCCGCCAGCATGGAAAAGAAAAAGAAAGAAGGGTATTTCTGATGGTCCTCAAGACACTGGCAACCGACCCACAACAACCTGCGACCATTGAGGCTTACCTCGAACAGCAACAAGGTCAGGACCTGCTCCGCTTCATCACCTGCGGCAGCGTCGATGACGGCAAGAGCACCCTGATCGGTCGCTTGCTGTGGGATGCCCGGCAATTGACCGAAGATCAACTGGCAACCCTGAAGAACGAGTCGAAAAAATACGGCACCCAAGGTGGTGACATAGACTTTGCCTTGCTGGTCGACGGCTTGTCGGCGGAACGTGAACAGGGCATCACCATCGACGTGGCCTACCGCTACTTCGCCACCGCCAAACGCAAATTCATCGTTGCCGATACCCCAGGTCACGAGCAATACACGCGCAACATGGTCACCGGTGCTTCAACGGCGGACGTGGCCGTCATCCTGGTCGATGCGCGGCAAGGCGTACTGACGCAAACCCGTCGCCACGCCTACCTGGTCTCGTTGATGGGCATTCGTCACGTGGTGCTGGCCGTGAACAAGATGGACCTGGTCGACTTTGCCCAGGGCACCTTCCAGCGCATCGTCGAGACCTTCCAGGCATTCGCCCGGACACTGGGCTTTGAAAAGATTACGGCCATCCCCGTCAGCGCGCTCAAGGGCGACAACATCACCCAGCGCTCGGCTCACACCCCGTGGTACAACGGCCCAACGCTGATGGGCTACCTGGAAACCACCGAGATCGCCACGCCGGAACCCGAGCGCCTGGTGTTCCCCGTGCAATGGGTCAACCGCCCTGACGCCTCGTTCCGCGGCTTCAGCGGCTACGTCGGCGAAGGCCAGATCAATGTTGGCGACGAAGTGCGCGTGACCCTTTCCGGGCAAACCGCAACCGTGGCCGAAATCGTCAGCATGGACGGCCCGATGCAACAGGCTGTACGCGGCGACGCGGTGACCTTGAGGCTCGACACGGAAATCGATGCATCCCGAGGCGACATCATTTCCCTGAGCAAAAAGCCTCTGGAGACCACCGATCAGTTCGAAGCAACGCTGGTCTGGATGAGTGAAGAAGCCGGGCTGCACGGCCGCAACTACGACATCAAACTGGCCACCCAGTGGGCCTCAGCGTCAATTACCAACATCAAGTACCGGGTCGATATCAATACCCTGGCCCATGACGCCAGCACCCAACTACTGCTCAACGATATCAGCGTGTGTACCCTCGCCGTCAGCAAACCGCTGGTCTACGACAGCTATCAACACTCGAAGACCCTGGGCAGTTTCATCCTGGTCGATCGCATCAGCAACGCCACCGTTGCCGCCGGCATGATCACCCACAGCCTGCGACGCGCGCAAAACGTGCACAAGCAGTCCCTGTCGATCAGTCGCGAAAATCGCGAAAAACTCAATGGCCACAAGGGCAAGGTCATCTGGTTTACCGGCCTGTCCGGTTCGGGCAAATCGACATTGGCCAATGCCCTCGAAGTGGAGCTGCACGCCAATGGCTATCGCACCTACCTCCTCGACGGCGACAACGTTCGCCAGGGCCTGAACAAGGATCTGGGGTTTACCGACGCCGATCGCGTGGAAAACATCCGCCGAATCGCGGAAGTCGCCAAGCTGATGATGGATGCCGGGCTGGTGGTCATGACCGCCTTCATTTCTCCGTTCAGGAGAGAGCGGCAGATGGCACGGGAACTGATCGGGGAAGAGAACTTTGTAGAAGTCTACGTCAGCACTCCGCTGGAGGTTTGCGAACAGCGGGATGTGAAGGGGCTGTACAAGAAGGCCCGGTCGGGGCAGCTGCCAAACCTGTCGGGGGTGGGGAGCCCGTACGAGGCGCCGCTGGAGGCTGATGTCGAAATTAATGCCGGGGAAGTTGATTTGAACGTGGCGACCGCCCGAGTCATGCACTCAATCAAGCAATGAACAAACGCTGCAAAAAAAACACCCCGAATAGCTCGGGGTGTTTTTTTTGGATCAGAGGAACAGCCAGAATCCGCTTCCTCGAATCAACCGCACTCAGGCGATTGATCAGCCCTTGATAGCCTGAACGTTCAGCTTGGTAGGGCTGGCGCAAGAAAGGCGGTCCTTTCCTTCCTGCTGAATGATTTTCACCGTGTAGACACCCGACGACAGGGCCTTGATGTCTACCGCGCCGTTAAAACCGGCCGATTCCAATTCTGGCTTGGCAAAGGCTTTGGCTACGTCCGGGCGCGAGGAACGGGTAAGAGGAGCGGTAATGGCAACCTCACCATTCGACGAGATAAGCTCGATCGATACATCCTTTGGCACTGTGCCAGCAGCTACGTTGTAAGCCCAACCCCAAAACTGCAACGGCGCGTTTGTCGGAACCTTGGCTTCTGCAACCGGGCTATCCAGCGAGCAGGAATTATTCAAAACGATATCTTTTGGCTTGCCTGCATCACACGCAGATAGAAAACCAAAAATAGCAACAAGAGGCACATACATATAACGCATAACATTTCCTTTATGTACTTTCACTTCAATAGTCATCGCGCTTCAAA
Source organism: Pseudomonas sp. 18173 (assembly GCF_050432945.1). Lineage (NCBI taxonomy): Bacteria > Pseudomonadati > Pseudomonadota > Gammaproteobacteria > Pseudomonadales > Pseudomonadaceae > Pseudomonas > Pseudomonas sp. 18173. The sequence goes on along the minus strand of NZ_JBKFTN010000007.1, from coordinate 215,122 downwards.
AATCGCTTCAAAGCACGTCTCACACCAATAGTTTTTTCACTGATCATTGCCAAATATTTGGGTCGCAATACATCCAGCTTTCCCATTTCAGCCTGATACCAGTTTCCGTCTATACCATATGCGTCTGCGAGCACCTCACGATGCGCACTACTAGCGAGTAAATGACCGAGCTTTACAATCCCGATCATCTTGTAAGCCTTGCCCATGGCTCGGTTTGGCACAAAAAGCAGCAACACCTTTTCTATATCGAGATGGGTTGAAGTGGGTATATCCGAACACCTGAGCATGTCTGGAAAGCCAGCCTTGAGCAGTTGATCGGTGACCCCCTCGAAAAATGTATCAGCAATCAGGTAGTGCTCATTCATCGTACGAATGGAATTGGTCACTGTCTGGCTGCTGACATTTTCCCCCGGTACCACTCTGAAGTTGATCAGGGCGCGCTCCGAGATATGGATCGGGTAGCGTTTTACCAGCCTGACCCACATATCAAAATCGGGTAATTGCCGTAGATTATTGCTATACCCGCCAAGCTCTTCATAGCATTTACGCCGAATCAGCATTGTCGGGTGGCAAATACAATTACCATGCTCCAGAAAGAAACGTAGCCACTCACCCTGAGTGCGATTCTCCTGATCAAACACCGAGCCAAAAGACAACCGACTCTTTTTGATTTCGCTTCCTTGCCTGTCAACAAAGCGCGCCCGCCCGAACGTCGCACCCAAACCCGGGTTCTGACGAAGGATATCGAGTTGATAAGCCAGTTTGCCTTCATCACACCAATAGTCGTCAGAATTGATGAGCGCAATAAACTCACCCTTTGCCTGCTCAATCAACTCGTTGGTGACAATGCACGCCCCGCGGTTGACCCCATGCGAAAAAAAACGAATTCTCGCATCGTCAAAGGACTCGACAACGGCTGGCGTAGAGTCGCTTGATCCGTCGTCGGCTATCAGAAACTCAAAGTCGACACCGCGCTGTTGCAACACACTGGTGATGGCTTGAGCAACGTAGGCGCTATGGTTGAAGGTTGCCATCACCACACTGATAACAGGCGGTCGCATCACATTCGACCCCGACGAGCAATTTTCAAAAATAATTTCGTCAGGATGGGCGGCATAAGCGCCTGAAAGATCGTGATAATGATCGGCGGTATAAACATACGCAGCCTGGTGAGGCTGAGCAGCGCCGGCCGTACCATATTTCCGGCTAGTCTCTCACCGCGCGCCAGGAGAATGACACCGCGCAGGTCATGCTCCAGACGAGTGAATTCCGTGTGATACATTTGCCGGGTAATTCCGTCATAGGTAGGAATCAGGTCCAATTGCAATTGCAGTTTTTCAATGTGCGCAAAGTTTGACCATGCACCCGATGAATGAACTCGATAGACCGACATAGGCTCTTCGATAAAACCAATCAGGCTGCCGGTAGCAACGCAGATATTAACAATCCAGTCATAAGACTTGACCTCGAACAACTCTACCGGCAAACGATCCAGGGCAGTTTTCCTGTACATGCATGTAGAAAAATTGCCGACCAGATTATCCATGATCAGTTCACGAGCCCCAAGCAGGCGATGCCCGGCTCCAATCGGTGCCCGCTCGACAAACGATGAATTATCCTCATAGAAAATGAAGTAATTCACGGAGCAAAGATCACACTCCCAATGCTCGTTCAGAAACTCGACTTGTCGCGACAACTTTCCAGGACTAATCCAGTAATCATCACCTTCCAGAACCGCAACATATTGTCCTGTGCAGGCTCCGAAACCACGCTGGTAGTTTTTGGTAATACCGATATTGGTATCGCACGACAGGTACTTGAAAGAAAATCGCGAATCAACGCCCTCGTACGCACGAATACGCGCCAACGTATTATCCGTAGATGCATCATCAGCAATGACCAGCTCAATAGCACCGAAAAAGTCCTGTTTGAACAGAGACTCCAGCGCCCGTTCAATGTAAGACTCGTGATTGTAGGTAACCAGCAGGATTGACAACCCAAAGCCCGGACTAGTATCCAACATTACTTCACCAACGGTTTGGCAGGATTACCTACCACTGTTGTATACGGCTCAACGTCTTTGATTACAACCGCCCCCATACCGACGACTGCACCCTCGCCAATAAGCAATGGTTTACCGTATTTCCCCTGCTTGATCAATGCACCCGCACCTATATAAGCGTGGTCACCAATAGTTACATTGCCGTTGCATTTGACACCGGGCGCAAGGGTCACGTAATCCCCAATCACACAATCATGTGAAATATTGCATTGGTTATTAGCCTGGAAAAAACGGCCGATACGGACATTCGACGTGATGATTGTCTGCTCGGAAATCATGCAGCCTTCACCGATTTCGTTGTTGTCCAACAAGATCACACTATTGGCCACCAGCGCGAAAGGCTCGATATTCTGGGCGAGGCAAACCTCGGCAATCCTCTGACGAACCTTTGAGTCGCCAATTGCCACATTGAAACGCTTGGTTCCTTGCAGATCCAAAAACGCATTGAGACTGATTGTGCGATATCCGTTGATTTCAGTTTCTTCATCCAGATTTTCAACCACAAACAACAGCTCAGCATTCAAGCCCGCTATCTTGCCCTGGAGCATCGCACGCAGCATGGGCATAACTTCCCTGCCATGCCCACCAGCACCAATCAGACCAAAATAGCTTTTCATAAAATTATCAGACCCATTATCCATAAACAGGGCAGCAGCCATGAGCAGTGCTCAAAGCTGCCGAACCTTACCTTCTTTCTTGACCCAACCGTAACCGGCGCAGCTCAGGTCAACGCAACCGTAGAGCACGGAGCAGCCGGCGGGCAAGCCCTTTGAGGTATCTGGCGATACGGCACCCCATCGCTGGAACCCGGCTACCTGTCTGGCTCGAGCTGATCGCCATGCTCTGAGAGTTATGGGCAACCATCAGATAGTGGCCAAGCCCGGATTGCCCCGTCAGGCGATAGAACTCGAACACATTGAACATGTACTCATCACGGAGCACTCGCTCGAACTCAGGATCAGAAAAATTCTTGATACATGAGGATATGGCAGCAGCCCTGCCGGACGCGTGTGCGAAAGCACTATCGAGAAGCAGAAACAGCTTTTCGCATTTAAGTCTCGCAGGAGTCGCAGGAACCCCTTTGAGACGAAAATCGTTACCGAACCCCTCGACAAAAACCTCGTCGGAAAGGTTTTCGAAGAACGAGCCAAATATCTCAACCAGTTCCGTCAGATTGCGCGCCGAGTTTTCGGGCGAAACCACGCTGGTATTGTTTCCATCCCGAAGATGTCCGACAAGGTTTTCTTGAATAACATGGATTGGAAAGTTCTTGACCAGCCGGATCCACATATCGAAATCGGGCAACTGTTTCAGCCCGGGATTGTAGAAACCCAGTTCAAGGTAGACTTCCTTGCGCACCAACATACTAGGGTGGCAAATACAGTTTCCTTTGAAAAAGAAATGTCGAAGCCATTCACCTTGACTACGATTAGGCTGCCGGAACACGTCATTCCAGATAGCTTCCGGACCCGTTGTCTCGCGTCCTTGCTCATCCACCAAATCAGCCCAGGTGAAGCAGGCTCCCAACTCAGGCTGAGCCTCGAGAATGGCAACCTGTTTATCGAGCTTTGTCGGATACCAAGTATCATCCGAATTAAGCAGGGCTATGTATTTCCCACGGGCCTGCTCAATCAGAAAGACAAGATTTCCAACTGGACCCAGGTTTTTTTCCTGCTTGAAAGAGCGTATCCGTGAGTCATTAATTCCGGAAATGACATCCCAACTGTTGTCGGTTGACATGTCATCGGAGATCAACAACTCAAAATCGGCGAACCCTTGCTGCAAAATACTGTCTACAGCCTTGCGGATATACTTCGCATGATTGTAGGACGGGATCACGACACTCACGAGAGGCGCGCGCCCTACAACCGATTTGCTCTCGTCATCAGGAAGCATATTTTTTCTTCCAGAGTCGGTAGAGCTTTTTCAGCGGTTCCGGACAAGACTTTCGCAACAACCCCGAAAGACCTGGTTTGCCCTGAACAACAGCCCCTGTATTGCTGTCCAAACTTTCAACAGCAACAACAGATTCGATCGTTCCATTGACAGCGGATTTTTCCTCGTAAACACCAGGCTTCGCTTTTTTGTCATCGCCAGACGGAAAGCTCATGACCAGAGGAAACTCATCAAGGTGCTTGATCACCTTGCGCAACAGATCAATACGAGGAGCCATTTGAGCGTCAAGGCTATAAAGCTCACGGATACGGCTTGCGCCGCGCTCTCCAAGCTCCTTGAGCAATGCCGGCTGCGTATAGTAACTCTCAACCTTGTTAACGATATCCATTAGATCATATCTAATGAGCGCAATATCTAAACCGTCGGTGAATCGCCCTGCGGCAGAGTTGAATTCATCAACGGCGAAGATAGCAATTCCGCGCAAGCCCGCCTCAGTGCAACTGGCCGTAGGGAAACCATCAAACGATCCAGGGAAAATCTTTCCGCTGATATTCGGTGACATGATGATATCCATATCACTAAAAAAATCATCAAACGCCTCTGGGTTCAATGAGCCGTGGAAAGTAATACGATCACTGAATGTGCTGACGTCAATAACACGTCTGTCAAAAGGACCTACAACATGAAAATAAATATTGTCGTGGCGCTGACGCAGTATGCTGGCGACGTTTACAAAGACGTCGTAGCCTTTGTCCTCGCCATAAACCGTATATTTGTGCGCCATGAAGCAAATATCCAGACGCGGCTTCCCGAATCCCCAGCGGCTCTTTTCCTGGGTGACTTGTTCGATACGGTTTTCCGGCATGACGACACCGAAGATCATCTCAACCTTGTCTGCCGGGCAGAGGTTACGATGCACGATATAGTCGTAGGTCACCTGTTGGGTCACGATGACTTTCTGGAAGCAGGGTGAATCAAAAACCTGCTTCAGCTTCCTGTCACATTCCGGGTTATTCAGGACAAATCCTGCGCCCGGATAGAGCGTAAAGACAAATGGTACTTTGGCTGCTTCAACATAAGGTAGCAGTGCGTAAGCATTTGTCAGAAAATTCACATACAAAAGTTTCCCGAGGCTCAACGGGAACTTATTGTTGTAAATCATGACCTGATTTCCCAGGTCTGAATGCTGGCGTTGATAGGTTCGAATGACGTCTTTGATCGGGGTATCTTCCAACACAGGAAGCGAAGCGCCGGACGTCAATACCAGTGACTTATCGAATGCTCGCAAATAGCCTGTGAACTCCGTATGACGGAACCCACTCCTGGTGGATGGAAAAACGTCGTCAAAAACGACAAGATCCAACTTATTCAAACTATCAGAATATTTCTCATCGAGCAGGAAATACAGCTTCTGGCTGTACTCCTGGAATCCCGCATCATAGCTGAAATCGAGGAACGCGTTATATTCAGAAATATGAGAAAGTAGCGCGGTGATCTTATCTACATCACGACGAGCACTCCACTCACCACCACCATGCTGGCGATAAACTGAAAGCGGTTTCTTCAGATGCGCGATCGGACCGAACTGCGCGCAGTACAGATTGAAGAGCCAATCTACCGTGTACAACCCGAACATCTCATGCGGAATAACATCAACAACCGCACCATGATAAAAACAGGCGCTAAAGTTGCCGATGAGGTTATTTTCAGCAAGTTGAAGACCGTCAACGTCCTCGTCTACCAAATTGGCATGATCTGCAAAGACCTTCCGCGAATCGCCATTAGCGCCACAGAGCTCAATGGAGTTGAACGACATTACAGACGCCGGCCGCTCATGGAGAAAGTCTATGTGCTCTTGAATCCGGTGCTCTGAACTCCAGAAGTCATCACCTTCACAGAAGGTCAAATAGTCACAGCCCTTCGCAAGACGCATTGCCTTGGCCAGGTTGGCAACGACCCCGACATTCTGCTGATTGGCATGAAACTCGATATCGAATCGGTCAGATTGATATTCCGCAATGCAAGATCTCACAACGTCTGCGGTTCCGTCAGGCGAAGCATCATCAATGATGATAACGCGCATTCGGAAGCGCCCTTCCTGAAGCAATACGGACTTCAGACACTCGGCAATGAAGTCTTTGTGCTTAAAGGTAAGTACCACAACCGTTACCAGTGGTGCACCAAGTTCACTGGAGCGAGTCAACTGACGCTTACGCTCAAAAAACATTTTCCTGCGCAGAATATCGACTTGATAGCGCATGCTTCGAACAGGTCGATCCCCATTTGCCTGGGCAAATATCAGGAAATCCGGCGTGTCCAGAACGAGTTCAAACGTATCGTCGGGAAGCAGATCAGGCGCGATGCCGCGACCATCTGTTTCAAGGCAAATGACACCCTTTCTCGACAACAAGGTGTACAGTTTCTTGACAACCAACGAAGCATCAGACTCGAAAACATCCGCATCGAGATACAGCAGATCAATCTTCTTTTGTTGCCGAGAGTATTGCTCCAGCAGAAACTGAGCCTCTACTGCGGAACCAGTGCCTTTCAATACGACAGGCTGCTTAAGAGCAAACTCATGCATGAGGAAGTTTAGAAGAGCAAGCTTGTCCTGCCCTTCCAAACGACCATCATTGAAAAATTCGATGTGAAATTTATCGCCTGCTACGCCGCTAACAGGTAAAACACCCGTAGCAACCTCAGGTTTAGAAACTCCATTTTCTGCAATAACGTTATTCACAGCACAATTCCTGCTTAATAAACCTGCAAATCATATCCACTTCCTCTAAAGAAAGCGTGTGATAAAGCGGCAAGCAGAGGATTCGGCGCGAAACATCCTCTGCAATAGGTGCGCTCTGTTCGGAAACGTAAGGCAGTTTTGTCAATGAAGGGTAAAAGTAACGCCGCGGAAAAATATTATTGAGGTTAAGAAACTCAACAAGTTTCAGCAGCGTTGCTTCATCCTTGAACACAACTGGAAAATAAGAGTAATTGTAATCCGACTGAGCAGTGATTTTTTGGAAGCTGACTGGCACACCTTCAAGATTCTGAAAGTACTGCATAGACAGCCTGCGGCGAACAGCCATCACTTCATCAATATATTTAAGGTTGCACAACCCCATGGCGGCATGGAATTCGGAGTTCTTACCGTTAATGCCAACACTGCCAAACTCCGTAACCGATGAGTGGCCGAAGTTTCTCATCATCGACATCTTTTTATTGATATCGGGATTATTGGTAGTTACAGCACCACCTTCAACAGTATGAAACAATTTCGTCGAATGGAAGCTGCAAGTAGCAACATCACCATAAGACAAAAGCGATTTGCCTTTGTATTTGGTACCAAAAGCGTGCGCGGCGTCGTAAATAACTTTCAAGTTATGTTTTTCGGCAATAGCAGCAATTGCTTCCACGTCACATGGGTTACCGAAGACATGAGTCGCCAGAATAGCTGTGGTTTTATCAGTGATCGCCTGCTCAATCTTTGAAGGATCGATATTCAGCGTATCCGGGCAGATATCCACCATGACCGGGCTGCAGCGCTCCCAGACAATGCTAGACGTAGTCGCCACATAGCTGAACGGTGTCGTGATAATTTCACCGGTGAGATCAAGTGCCTGAATAGCAATCTGAATCGCAATGGTTCCGTTGGTCAGGAACAGCAAATGATCGACGTCAAGATGCTTTTTAAGCTTGATTTCCAACTCATTCAGCAATGGACCATTATTGGTCAGCCATTCGCGCTCCCAAATTCCAGCCAGGTACTCCTGGAACTCCGCGTAAGGGGGCATGAACGGCTTGGTAACGGTAATATTCATAAATTCACTAAAACTCAGAACGTTGAAATTTCACTTTTTTAGAAAACCCTTCAGTCTTCCACACAAAGAGTTTCTAAACCCTTTAAGCTCTGCCTCTAACTTCCCTATATCATTTCTTGCATTTTCAACGTCCTCTTTGAGCACAGTATTATCCATCTGCTGTGCCGAAATAGTATTTGAGAGCTTTTTGATCAATTCCTCACGAGCGGCCAGTTCCTGATCTACGAACTGGATATGCTCCGATTGCCTGGCAAGGTCCTGCTCGATGAGAATACTATGATCAGTTTGGATTTTCAGATCATTAGTCAGCTGTTCGAGTAATTCTCCACGAGCAGCCCAGTCATTTTCTACACTCTGGATGCGTTCAGATTTTCCCAGCAGATCCCGCTCAAGCAAGGAAATTTGACTCACCTGAGCCTGAATGGTGTCTGACAGTTGAGCAATCGAATCCCCTCGGGCAGCCCAATCCTGTTCAATACCTTGAACATGCTGAGCCTGCTTCACCAGCTCCTCCTGCAGAATCAGATTCTGGGAAACTTGCGACTCCAGCGAAACTGAATGCTGCTCTATCAAATCTCCACGGGCAGCCCAGTCCTGCTCTAAAAGCTGGATATGCTGAGAGCGCTTGGCCAGTTCCTCCTGCAGGATCTGATTCAGGGAAATTTGCGACTCCAGCAAAACCGAGTGCTGCTCGATCAACTCTCCGCGGGCGACCCAATCCTGCTCAACACATTGGATATGTCGAGACTGATTGGCCAACTCTTCTTGAAGAACAAGATTTTCACCAGCTTGCGTTTCGAGCGTCTTCGAATGCTGTCCGATCAGTTCCCCACGAGCAACCCAATCCGCCTCTAATCGGTGGATGTGTTCAGACTGCCTGGCCAACTCCTCCTGAAGAAGATGGCTTTGATTTATCTGCGACTCAATCGTAATGGAGTTCTGCTGAATCAACGTCCCGCGTTCCGCCCAGTCTTGCTCTACAAGCCGGGCATGTTCGATCTGCCTGGTCAGTTCATCCTGGAGTGCCGAGTTATGAGATACTTGTTGCTCAACAACATCCAAAAGCCGAGCGGACTCCGTCTTTTGACTGGCGAGTTCTCTCTCAAGCGCATTGAAGCTGTATTCCTGATGATACTGGAACACGTCAACTTCCGATTCGCTATCCTGCTCAACCTCATACCCAAAGTGAGAAAGCCAACTAGCAATCTGTGGCGGCAAGGGTGCGTGAAACAAGCTCTCCGCCCGCCGCCATGCACCGACATTTTCTGAAAAGCTGGTGGAATCCTTACGCTGGCGCCAATCCGAGTAAACTTGAGAAGACACTTGCTTCATATCAAATTTACAGAACTGATCATAATCAATCAGCTCTTTCGGGTTCAGCATGCAAGGATCAAAATCTATGCCCAGGAACTCACAGATTCGCTGCATTTCAAGCTCTGTGTTGGCGACCAGATCCTCGTACTTGACCTCCAGGTAGGTACTGGCGTCGAGATAACAAGCCGCATCCAAGGCAATTCTCTTGATTTCTCTCTGCCACCTGGACAGGTTCAATCGCGGAGACGCGTGCCACCATGGCGTTCTGGCGAACGACAAAGCAACATCCCGACCATCCCGTACGATATGAATAAACTTTGCGTTTGGAAAAATCCTCGAAACCAGATCGAGGCGTTGACCATACCAAGGTGTCTGTTCAATCAACCAGGTTTTTCCATGCGCCTTTGCAATAGCAGCATAAAATGCTTCTACAAACACCGCCGCAGAGCTTTTTGGTGTGTCTTCCCGACTGCAAAATTCAGCATAATCAAAAAACATTTCGAGTTTGTGCGGGCAGCCCTGCCCGATTATCGAAGCAATTAACTCGCCATCAAGCCCGGAAGGTCCTGCCTGGGAAAACGCCTCAAATAAGCGATCACCATTCCCGGAATACTCAAATAACAGTTGGATCTCCGGTGGCACACACACTTCGGCATGGCTATTCAGCATTTGCCCCAACCAGGAGGTGCCGCAGCGACCAGTACCGATTATAAATGCATTATTCATAGAGTAAGCCAAGAAGCATTCCAGGGATACTCCTTGCCAATGAGCGAAAACAACTGCCTGTTCGGCTCATTATATAAGTCGTATAATTTTAAAAAAACATCAGTGTGCGCATCCATTGCAACACCATCATAGTCACCCTTATTACTTACCTGCGGTATAATCCCGAGATCTGCTCGAGAGTCAATTCCGAGAAAGTCTAAAACCACATCAATACTTCCAGCAGGGTCCTTGGAAAAATCATCCTGCTCTAAAAACAAAAAATCCTGCAAATTGTAAAATTCGAGATAACGCAGAATCTGCTCATAATAGAACCCACGCCGAACAAAGCTGGGCTCTTCATCCGCAGCCCCCGACTGACGCCTGAACAAGTCTTCATTGACACACTGTTCAAAAGTTGGAAACGATTCAGCAAACAATAGCTGACGAAGTGCTTCCCTTGAGCCGGAGTTGCTATCCTTTATATAGGTATCGTATATATATTCAGCCGTCTGTTTATTACTATTAAAAGTCCTAAACATATTCCATGCGGAAAAGCACCGCTTGACCGGGTCACGCAACATCACCACGAATTTCATGGCGCCAAAGTCTTTATGGATTCGACCAGGAACATCTCGCATATAAATATATGAAGGTGTCGCCTCGAATCGTTTCACCCCGACCTTCTCTTGCTCAAAGAAGTCGAGGTACCAACCCATGCCTTTCTGATAGTTAAAATCACTATCAAAGTAATGCAATTCCTTCTGCGACGAACCGGAAAATCCATCTAAACCATTCAACACATCGAACAACGTTGTCGTTGCCGACTTTTGAACGCCCAAGATCATAAAATCCGGACGTTCGGATGCATACAAACCATTTAGACCCGGTACGTCGCGCATATCACACCTCAAACTCGTGCAGCGTCAGTTCGGAAAAGGCATGCACCTTCGACCAAACCCGGGATTTTTCCCAGCGCCCGACTTTGAACACCAACGCATCACTTACAAAATCGACAAACTCTGCGGATTCATTCTCGACGATTGGCGACGAAATATTGATACGCAGTGAGTAGTTCCCTTCTTGCAACGGCAGCTTCAGCGTATATTCAGCCAAATATTTTGCATTTTCTTTCGTTAGCAAATACGACTGATCTGCGTGCAAAAATCCACACCCGACGATATTGTTCTTTTTCTCGTCAAACACACTGAAGTTGACGGAAATAGACTTTTCGGCGAATGCTTCAAAGTAAACTTTAACTTTTACTTCCTGGTTAAACTCAACAAAGGTCAGCTCTTTGCCTTCAGTGTCCAAAAGCTCAACACTCGCTACTTTTACCTCTCCGGTACCGTAGCGAAACTGGGCTACTCTGTTTTCGAACTCTGCCGACCTTTTGAATCCCGATTCGGCTGGCTTGATTGACGACTCGGAAGCAAGTGCCGGTTTTTCGCCAAACGCAGCCGAGACCCTCGAGAACTTCCTATGCTCGTCATTCATTTCTTCGCGCATAGTCCGAACATAGCGCTCTGCAACATCGGCAGCTCGCCCTTGAGCAACGAGTTGACCGCGCTCGAGATAAACGCCACGAGAGCACAAACTCTTAACCGAGCCCACATCATGACTGACGAATAATATGGTTGCGCCGTTATCCTGAATGCGAGTCAGGGCAGTCATGCATTTTGCCTGGAAGTTCATATCGCCAACCGAGAGCGCCTCGTCGACAATCATGATTTCCGGTCGCGACATAATGTTTGATGCAAATGCCAAGCGCACAAACATACCGCTGGAGTATGTTTTAACGGGTTGTTCGATAAAGCTCCCGATATCGGCGAAGGATGCGATTTCCTCAAAACGCGAATCGATTTGATCCTGGGTCAAACCCAATATCGCCCCGTTCATGTAGACATTTTCACGCCCGGTGAATTCGGGGTTGAAACCTGCTCCCAACTCAAGCAAAGCGGCGATGCGACCCTGAGTCTGGATAGTACCGCTGGTAGGGTTCAACGTACCGCAGATCATCTGCAGCAAAGTCGACTTGCCGCTACCATTACGGCCAATGATCCCGACGGTCTCTCCTTTCTTGATCTCAAAGGAAACGTCACGCAGGGCCCAAAACTCTTGGAAATATTGCCTGCGCCCGCGCATCAGCATCTGCTTCAACCGGTCATGAGGCTTATCATAAATGTGGTAACACTTATTAAGGTTCTCAACCTTGATTGCGATATCAGAGGACATCTGCAAACCCCTTACGTGTCTTTTGGAACCATGCAAATCCCAGCCACGCAAAAAACGCGGTAACTAGCAAGTACCCAAGAAAGAAGTTCATGTCGGGCAACTTGCCCCAGTACAGTACATCCCTGACCCCTTCAATCACCGGTGTCAGCGGGTTCAGTAAAAGCAGCTGCGCATATTCTTGAGGCAAGGAGCTGGACGGATAAAAGATAGGCGACAGAAACATCAATATCGTCGTCAGGATCCCGATGAACTGGCTCACATCGCGCAAGTAAACACCCAGCGAAGCCAGCGCCCATGAAAGCCCCAGCACAAGAAAAATCAGAGGCAGCATAATGAGCGGCAGTAACAGGACGGTCGCATGCGGAACACCGAAAAATATTACGTACGCCACCAGCCAAACACTCAAGCTCACCAGCCAGTGAAACAGTGCGGAGCCAATACCTACCCATGGAAGTATTTCCAGGGGAAATACGACTTTTTTCACATAGTTGGCGTTTGCAAGGATGACTCCCGGTGCCCGATTTACGCATTCGGAAAACAGGTTAAAAACCATCAAGCCCGCAAACAGGACCAATGCAAATTCTGTTTTAGAGTCACTACCACTGTTCCAGCGAGCCTTGAAAACCACACTAAAGACGAAGGTATAAACCGCCAACATAAGCACTGGGTTGAAAAAAGACCAAAAGATCCCCAAAAACGAACCTTTGTATCGCCCGACAACTTCGCGCTGGGCCATTGCCTTGATCAGACTACGATTGCACCAAAGACTTTTCACAAGTTCTTTTGGAGAAATAGGGTGCGCTTGCATCAGTCAAATACCTCTGCATCAGTCAGTAACGCACCCTGCTGATCTTTTGCCGACAGCGCCAGCTCTCCACTACACGGCCATTCAATCCCTACGGAAGGGTCGTTCCAGGCAATGCAACGTTCATGTACGGGCGCATAGTAATCCGTTGCCTTGTATAGAACTTCAGCAACGTCGGAAAGCACGACGAAACCATGGGCAAAACCCTCTGGAATCCATAACTGTCGTTTATTCTCGGCGGACAGAATTTCACCCACCCAATGCCCGAACGTCGGTGACGACTTGCGCACGTCCACTGCGACATCAAAAATTTCACCGGTCACTACACGCAACAACTTCCCCTGCGCTTGTTGAACCTGATAATGCAGCCCACGCAGTACATTCTTTACCGAGCGGGAGTGATTGTCCTGAACGAATTTAACTTCTTTACCAACAGCCTCAGAGAACCGCGCCTCATTGAAGCTTTCGAAGAAAAAGCCACGCTCATCGCCAAAAACCTTCGGCTCAAACAGTACGACATCAGGTATCGCCAGGGGTGTAGCTTTCATCAGTAAATCGTCTCGTGCAGGAGGCGTTTGAGGTATTGGCCATAGCCGTTTTTCATCAGTGGGGCAGCGAGCGTCTCGAGCTGCTCGGCACTGATCCACTTCTGGCGGAAGGCAATCTCTTCGGGACAGGCCACTTTCAGGCCCTGACGGTGCTCAAGCGTGGCGATGAAATGGCTCGCCTCCAGCAAGGAGTCGTGAGTACCGGTGTCCAGCCAGGCGTAACCGCGCCCCATGATTTCTACCGACAGGTTGCCCTGGTCCAGGTAGACACGGTTGAGGTCGGTGATTTCCAGCTCGCCACGTGGCGACGGCTTGATGTTTTTCGCGATCTCGACAACCTGGTTGTCATAGAAATACAGACCGGTGACCGCGTAGTTCGATTTAGGCTTGAGAGGTTTCTCTTCCAGGCTGATGGCCTTGCCCTGAGCATCGAACTCGACAACCCCATAACGCTCGGGATCATTGACATGGTAGGCAAAAACGCTGGCACCGTCCTGGCGCACCATGGCACTTGCCAGCAGCTCATTGAAATGATGACCGTGGTAAATGTTGTCGCCGAGCACCAAGGCAGCCGGATCGTTACCGATGAAATCTTCACCGATAAGGAAAGCCTGCGCCAAGCCATCCGGTGATGCCTGCACTGCGTAGGAGATGTTCAGGCCCCAACGGGCGCCGTCACCCAGCAGTTGCTCGAAACGCGGGGTATCTTGAGGCGTGGAGATAATCAGGATATCGCGGATACCGGCCAGCATGAGCGTGCTCAGCGGGTAGTAGATCATCGGCTTGTCGTATACCGGCAGCAACTGCTTGGAGATGGCCAGCGTTGCAGGATGCAGCCGAGTGCCCGAGCCACCTGCCAGGATGATTCCTTTACGATTAAGCATAATTATTTCTCTAGTATTTCTGTGAGCATCCGTGCCACGCCGACCTGCCATTCAGGCAAGTTCAGCGCAAAGGCCTTTTGCAGTTTTTGAGTGTTCAAGCGGGAATTGTTTGGACGTTGTGCCGGCGTTGGGTAAGCCTCAGTACCGATAGCTCCGACCATGGCTGGAGACACCTTGAGGTTTTCACCGGCCGACTCGGCTCGTTCGAGCACGAAACGGGCATAACGACACCAGGTGGTTTCACCAGATGCTGCAAGATGGTAGAGCCCGCCGAGTTCCGGCTTTGCGAGAGTGCTGCGCACAGCATGGGCAGTGACGTCGGCCAGCAGCTCCGCTCCGGTCGGCGCACCGAACTGATCGTCGATGACGCTCAGGCTATCGCGCTCGCGGGCCAGGCGCAGCATGGTCTTGGCGAAGTTGTTCCCTCGCGCGGCATACACCCAACTGGTACGGAAAATCAGGTGCGAGCAGCCACTGGCCTCAATCGCCTGTTCGCCCGCCAGTTTGCTGGAGCCATAGACACTCAAGGGGGCGACCGGATCGCTTTCCTGCCATGGAGTAACGCCGTCACCGGCGAATACATAGTCCGTGGAGTAATGCACCAGCAAGGCATTCAGGGCCAACGCTTCCCGGGCCAGCACAGCAGGTGCTTCGGCATTCACCCGATGCGCCTGCTGCGATTCGCTTTCAGCCTTGTCGACCGCGGTGTATGCCGCGGCATTGACAATAACGTCAGGCGCAAAGCGCTGGACGGTGGCAGCGAGCCCCGCCAGGTCATTCAAATCGCCACAGTAATCCGGGCTACGGGAGTCCAGTGCGAGCAACTCGCCCAGCGGGGCAAGGCTGCGTTGCAGCTCCCACCCGACCTGGCCGTTTTTACCGAGCAATAGAATTTTCATGCAGTACGCCCGGCGTAGTTTTTCTCTACCCACTGAAGATAAGCACCCGACTGGATATTGCTGACCCAATCCTGGTTATCCAGGTACCACTGCACGGTTTTACGAATGCCGGTTTCGAAAGTTTCTGCCGGTTTCCAGCCCAGCTCTCGCTCAAGCTTGCGAGCGTCGATGGCATAACGGCGGTCATGCCCGGGACGATCGGTCACGTAAGTGATTTGAGCGTTGTAAGGCTGACCGTCAGCGCGTGGACGCATCTCGTCGAGCAAGGCGCAGACCGTGTGCACGATGTCCAGGTTCGGCTTTTCGTTCCAGCCGCCTACGTTGTAGACCTCACCCACGGTGCCGGCTTCCAGCACGCGACGAATGGCGCTGCAGTGGTCTTTGACATACAGCCAGTCACGAATCTGCTGACCATCACCATAGACAGGCAGTGCCTTGCCAGCCAGGGCGTTGACGATCATCAACGGAATGAGTTTTTCCGGGAAGTGATACGGACCATAGTTGTTCGAGCAGTTGGTCGTCAGTACCGGCAGGCCATAGGTGTGATGGTAGGCGCGAACCAGGTGGTCACTGGCGGCCTTGCTCGCCGAGTAAGGGCTGTTCGGTTCGTACTGATGGCTTTCGCTGAACGCAGCTTCATCCTTGGCCAGCGAGCCATAGACTTCGTCAGTAGACACGTGCAGGAAACGAAACGCCTGCTGCGCATCGGACGCAAGGCCCTTCCAGTAAGCACGCACGGCTTCAAGCAGGCGGAAAGTGCCTACGATGTTGGTCTCGATGAAGTCTTCCGGGCCATGAATGGAGCGATCAACGTGCGACTCGGCAGCGAAGTTCAGGATCGCGCGCGGCTGATGCTCTTCCAGCAGGCGGGCAACCAGCTCGCCATCACCGATATCGCCACGTACAAAAACGTGCCGCTCATTACCGTTCAGGCTGCTGAGGTTATCCAGGTTGCCTGCATAGGTCAGCTTGTCCAGATTGACCACGGTTTCATCAGATTGAGCCAGCCAGTCCAAAACGAAGTTCGCACCGATGAAGCCTGCACCGCCAGTTACTAAGATAGTCATTGATTCAGATCTTTTTCAGTAAAGTTGCGAGGATCAGCCCCAGGTTTCCAACGACAGTCTGCCGGTATAGACCGGCACGTTTGAAACCCAGAATCCTTGGTATAAGTGGCTGGTTGCGCGCCGCCTTGAACTGTTCGAGCTTCGCTCGATGCTCTTGGCTCAATCGATGACTCATGGTTTCCAGGGCATGAATGTTTTGGGTATTCCATTCGTAAAAAAGTCCCTTAAACGCCATGCGCAAGCGCTTGAGGCGTGCCCACCAACTGGAGTTGGTTCCTACCACGTTTTCATCGTGCTGGCGGTACAGTACCGTTGGTACAGGGTCATAGCGGACAGCGCCACCCACCCCTGAAATCAATTGATACGCCCACCAGTCATGAGAGGGTACATTCAGTTTGTCGCCTGCTTCTTGCAGCAATGCGCGCGCGGCATGGTTAAACACCATGGTGTTGCCGCCCCCGATATTTTGCACGAGCGCATTGGAAAAATGCGGCGCACGGACAAATATGGGCGAGAAGCCATAAGGCAAGCCTGACTCACAAATCAGCTCGGTGCGACCACAGTAAAGGGCCGGCACATTCTCCGGGATAGCCTTCAGCCAGGCTATCGCCTTTTCAAGTTTTTCCTGCTTCCAGATATCGTCCTGATCTGCCCACGCATAGTAGTCAGCTTGAATGTCTGGCCGGCAAGTGAGCGAAAGGAAATTTGCCACGAAGCCTCGGCCGGGCCCCTCGAACACCTGGAGGCGCCCCGCCCCCCATTGGGTAGCTGCGGCTTGAAGGATGTCCAGCGTCCGGTCCCGGGAGCCATCGTCCGAAACATAGACAGCCCAGTCACCATGAGACTGCTGCTGAAACGACTCCAGCTGCTCGGCTAAAAACGATTCTCCATTGTAGGTACACATCAGTATTGCGACTTTCTCAGAACGGCAATCACTCGATGTGGTACTGGCGCAGGAATGAAGAGCGCTGGACTGCAAGATACCCAAAAAATGTCCTTCTCTGTATATGACAGGTGCAATGCTAATTAGCACTTCTTCAATAAAATCAACACATTGAAGATTCGAATCGATTTCAGCACTAGATTAACCAAGCCGAGCACGAGGAATCAGCACGCCATAACCGACCCCCACTCATAACCCCAAGCAACGTTGCCACCCGGCCATCATTGGTATTGTCGTGTGGCCCGGATTACGCTCTTGAGTATGGCCTGCATGGCTTTCAGCCTGATTTTGGTGAGGTTTCGAATATCTCGCACGCAAACCCCATGTATAACGAAGTCCTATTCCAGACGCTAAACAGGCCGACAAGGCTGATGAAGCCTAAGATGACAGGCGTAATCAAAAGGCACTCAAGTGCAGCCCCGGCACAGCATGTGCTCCACCGTAGCCTCAGGGCGTTTATGGGTGCGAATCGTACTACAAAGCGGTAACAAATTTCGTACAAATGCCAAAAAAAAGATCGCCGTTCGGCGATCTTTTTTTTGACCCATGAGGCAATTCAGCCAAAAAGCCAATGGACAAGCAGGCCAAATGCCACTACCGCTAATATCGGTCGCAGTACTCGATACGCCTTGGGATTACGTCGCTTCCACTGCTTGACCACGCCGCTGAATTTGTCACTGAAACGCTTGCTCCAGGCATATGCCTGATTGATTCCGCCCACCCGCTCGTCATCAAGGTTCTGCGGCGCGGTAGCACGCCCCAGCCATGCACTGACGCTGCGGTTGATGCGGGTCATGATGCGACTGCTCAGCGGCCGCTCGATGTCGCAGAACAGAATCACCCGGGTCATGTCGGTTTCGTTCTTGACCCAATGTACGTAGGTTTCATCGAACATCACGTCTTCACCATCACGCCAGGCATAAACCTGACCGTCAACGAAGATTCGGCAGTCATCGGAGTTGGGTGTCGACAAGCCCAGGTGATAACGCAAGGAGCCGGCAAACGGATCCCGATGCGGGTTCAGGTGGCTGCCGCCTGGCAGTAGCGCAAACATGGCACCTTTGACATTGGGAATGCTGCTGACCAATTCCACGGTTCTCGGGCACAGGGTTTCGGCAGAAGGCAGCGGCTTGTCATACCACTTGAGATAGAAACGCTTCCAGCCCTTCTTGAAGAACGAGCCAAAACCGGCGTCGTTGTTCTTTGCCGCCGCACGGATATACCCCTCGTCGAACAGGTGCATCGCTTCGTCGCGAATCACCTCCCAGTTGTCCTTGAGCACATCGAGTTCCGGGAACCGGCTGCGATCCAGATACGGTTTCGAAGGCACACCGGAAAACAGGTACATCAAGGCGTTATAGGGTGCGAACAGTGCCGAGTGGTTCACGAACTGGCGCAGAACCGGCAAACGCGCCTTGCCGCGTAGATGCACATAGAGGGTGCTGCCGAGAAACAGCAGCAACAACGAGGCCTTCGCGGCAAACGATAAGGTCATCAACAACTCCTTTGAAGATAAGCGACACTGCGCCACGTTCATTGCCCGACATGGCTGCCAGCATGATAAACACTACCAACCGGATGAAAAACCTGCACTTTTCAACATTCAATGTTAATGAATGTGCAACAAAGCATTTCTTAGCATTAAACGCCTGAACGCTGGCTGATGCGAACCCATGATCAACCGAACCCGATCAATGGATCGCAACCAGCGATAACGCCTCAATCATCACCGCCAGCCACATTCCACCGATGTTCAGCGCTTACTGCTGATTCTCCTGTTCGGTAAACAGATCACTGAACAGCATGCTCGACAGATAACGTTCACCGGAATCCGGCAGGATCACAACGATGGTCTTGCCCTGCATCTCCGGGGTCTCCGCCAGCCTTACGGCCACTGCCATAGCGGCGCCGCAGGAAATCCCGCACAAAATCCCTTCTTCCTGCATCAAGCGCAAGGCCATGGCCTTGGACTCTTCGTCACTGACCAGCTCCACCCGATCGACCATCGACAAATCGAGGTTCTTCGGCACAAAGCCGGCACCGATGCCCTGGATCTTGTGCGAGCTCGGCTTGATTTCTTCACCGGCCAGGGCCTGGGTGATCACCGGCGACACCGCCGGCTCCACGGCCACCGAGAGTATCGGCTTGCCCTGGGTATTCTTGATATACCGTGAGACTCCGGTGATGGTTCCACCGGTTCCGACGCCTGCCACCAGTACGTCGACCGCGCCGTCGGTATCGTTCCAGATCTCCGGGCCGGTGGTCTTTTCGTGGATGGCCGGGTTGGCCGGGTTGTCGAATTGTGCCGGCATGAAGTACTTCGACGGGTCGCTGGCAACAATTTCACCGGCTTTTTCGATGGCCCCCTTCATGCCCTTGGCCGGTTCGGTCAACACCAGTTCGGCACCCAGCGCCTTGAGCACCTTGCGGCGCTCGATACTCATGGACGCCGGCATGGTCAGCATCAGTTTGTAGCCGCGCGCGGCGGCCACGAAGGCCAGGCCGATACCGGTATTGCCGGAGGTGGGTTCGACGATGGTCATGCCCGGCTTGAGTTTGCCGCTGCCCTCGGCATCCCAGATCATGTTCGCGCCGATCCGGCACTTGACCGAGTAACCGGGGTTGCGCCCTTCGATCTTGGCCAGGATGGTCACACCACGCGGCGCAATGCGATTGATCTGCACCAGCGGCGTGTTGCCGATGGAGTGGGCGTTGTCAGCGAAAATGCGGCTCATGGCTGGGTCCTTAACGACAGCATTGAAATAGGGCATCAAAGTAAGCCTCTTGCCAGCAGGCGTCCAGTCAGGTCGGACGTCCGCTTATCAGTGCGGTCTATGGCTTTGTGCCGGATGAGTCACCAAGTGACGGCCCATTCAGAGACTGAATAAGCCGTCTGCGTTCACAGTCGACCGGGCAGCGCGTTATAGTCGGGGCTGACTCTTTTATTGCGCCCCCGCCCTGCCGCGTTCAGGTCGGCGTTACCGTTCGAGGATTAGCAGATGAAGTTCGAAGGCACCCAGGCCTACGTCGCCACCGATGACCTGAAGCTGGCGGTCAACGCCGCCATCACCCTGGAGCGGCCGCTGCTGGTCAAGGGCGAACCGGGCACCGGCAAGACCATGCTCGCCGAGCAACTGGCCGACTCCTTTGGCGCCAAGCTGATCACCTGGCACATCAAGTCCACCACCAAGGCTCACCAGGGCCTGTACGAATATGACGCGGTCAGCCGTCTGCGCGATTCGCAGCTGGGCACGGAAAAGGTCCACGACGTTCGCAACTACCTGAAAAAGGGCAAGCTCTGGGAAGCCTTCGAATCCGAAGAGCGGGTGATCCTGCTGATCGACGAAATCGACAAGGCCGACATCGAATTCCCCAACGACCTGCTGCAAGAACTCGACAAGATGGAGTTCTACGTCTACGAGATCGACGAGACCATCAAGGCGAAAAAACGCCCGATCATCATCATTACCTCCAACAACGAAAAAGAGCTGCCGGACGCGTTCCTGCGCCGCTGCTTCTTCCACTACATCGCGTTCCCGGATCGCACCACGATGCAGCGGATCGTCGACGTCCACTACCCGGACATCAAGAAAGACCTGGTCAGCGAAGCGCTGGACGTGTTCTTCGACGTGCGCAAGGTGCCGGGCCTGAAGAAAAAGCCTTCGACCTCCGAGCTGGTGGACTGGTTGAAGCTGCTGATGGCCGACAACATCGGCGAAGCGGTGCTGCGCGAGCGCGATCCGACCAAGGCCATCCCGCCGCTGGCCGGCGCCTTGGTGAAAAACGAACAGGACGTGCAACTGCTGGAGCGTCTGGCGTTCATGAGCCGTCGCGGCACCCGCTAAGAGGCTGATGCCATGCTGCTCAACCTGTTCAATGAAATGCGCGCAGCCAAGGTACCGGTCTCGGTGCGTGAGCTGCTGGACCTGATCAACGCGCTGAAACAGCGCGTGACCTTCGCCGACATGGACGAGTTCTATTACCTGTCCCGGACGATCCTGGTGAAGGACGAAAAGCATTTCGACAAGTTCGACCGGGCGTTCGGAGCCTACTTCAATGGCCTGGAAAAACTCGACGACCACCTGCAGGCGCTGATTCCCGAAGACTGGTTGCGCAAGGAGTTCGAACGCTCGCTGACCGATGAAGAGCGGGCGGCGATCCAGTCCCTCGGCGGCCTGGACAAGCTGATCGAAGAGTTCAAGAAACGCCTGGAGGAACAGAAGGAACGCCACGCCGGGGGCAACAAATGGATCGGCACCGGCGGCACCAGCCCGTTCGGTTCCGGCGGTTTCAACCCGGAAGGCATTCGGGTTGGCGACGCCGGCAAGCGTCAGGGCAGAGCCGCCAAAGTCTGGGATCAGCGCGAATACAAGAACCTCGATGACTCGGTGGAACTTGGCACGCGCAATATCAAGGTCGCCCTGCGCCGTCTGCGCAAGTTTGCCCGTCAGGGTGCGGCGGAAGAGCTGGACATCGATGGCACCATCGATCACACCGCCAAGGACGCGGGGTTGCTGAACATCCAGATGCGGCCGGAGCGGCGTAACACCGTCAAGCTGTTGCTGCTGTTCGACATCGGCGGTTCGATGGACGCCCACGTGAAGATTTGCGAGGAGTTGTTCTCGGCCTGCAAGACCGAGTTCAAGCATCTGGAGTACTTCTACTTTCACAACTTCATTTATGAATCGGTGTGGAAGAACAACATGCGCCGCACTTCCGAGCGCACCTCAACCATGGACCTGCTGCACAAGTACGGTGCCGACTACAAAGTGATCTTCATCGGCGACGCCGCCATGGCCCCCTACGAAATCACCCAGCCCGGCGGCAGCGTCGAGCACTGGAACGAAGAAGCCGGTTATGTGTGGATGCAGCGTTTCAAGGAGAAGTACAAGAAGCTCATCTGGATCAACCCGTATCCGAAGGACACCTGGGGCTATACCTCCTCGACCAATATCGTGCGGGATTTGATCGAGGACCAGATGTATCCGCTAACCCTGCGGGGGCTTGAGGAAGGGATGCGGTTTTTGTCCAAATAACTTCTGTTGTCTGGACTGACATCATCGCGGGCAAGCCCGCTCCCACAGGTCAGGTGTAAATCCTGTGGGAGCGGGCTTGCCCGCGAAGCTTTTAAAGGTTTGAAAACCGGCGCAAATACTCGATTTGCTCTCGATGAGCGACTTCTTGCACAACTGGTTTAAGTCGAACCCGCGCCCCCGGCAAACATTGCGCCAGCCGCGCCAGCGCCAGCGGCGTCAACGCTCCCAGACGCGGATAACCGCCAATGGTCTGCCGATCATTGAGCAGCACGATCGGCTGCCCGTCCGGCGGCACCTGCACCGCGCCCAACGGGATGCCTTCGGAAATCATCGGCTTGCCCTGGTATTGCAACGGCGTACCCAACAGGCGGATGCCCATGCGGTCGGCGCGGCTGTCGAGGTTCCACACGCTGTTGAACGCATCGAACAGGCTTTGCCCGCTGAACTCGCCGATCTGTGCACCGAGGACCAGGTCCAACGGAGTATCAAGGTTCAGGTCCGGCCGCTGGTCTGCGGTCATTTCCCGCAGCAACATCACCGAGCTTCCCGAATAACTCAAACACGCGCCTTTACCCAGCGCATGACCCATTCCGTCCAGGCCGCCGAGCTCCTCACGAATCACCGTCGCACAGCTGCCCAACACCTTCGGCGCATCGAAACCACCTGGTGCCGCCAGATAAGCCCGGGCGCCGAGCAACGGCTGGGTGAATTGCAGACGCTGACCTTTATGCAGCCTGAAACTGCGCCACGGTGCCAGCGCCTCGCCGTCCACCTGCGCACCAAGATCCGCTCCGGCCAAGGCCAGTACGCAGTCTTCCTCGGCGATGACGGTGAACCCGCCGAGGGTGATTTCGATCACCGGCGCATCCAGTCCGTTGCCCAGCAGCCAGTTGGCCCAGGACATCGAACGCCAATCGGCCGCTCCACCCTGGGTCACACCCAGATGCCGCACGCCGAATCGACCGGCGTCCTGCAACAGGCACAGCGCCGTGCTCGCTTCAATCGTCAGACGGCTCATGCCTGGGCCTCCAGTGGCGTATCGTCACCGCCCAGGTTAATGAACTCGGCATGGCCGACTGCTTCGAACCGGACGGTGTCGCCGGGTTGCATCAGGCTGTACCCGTCGCGGTTGCGATCGAACAATCTGGCCGGCGTGCGACCAATCAGGTTCCAGCCGCCCGGCGACACCACCGGGTAAGCCGCCGTCTGCCGTTCGGCGATGCCAACACTGCCGGCGGCGACTTTCTTGCGTGGCGTGCTCAGACGCGGCGCAGCGAGCACCTCTTCCACCAGCCCCATGAAGGCGAAGCCCGGCGCAAAACCCAAGGCGAACACCTGATACTCACGCTGGCTGTGACGACGGATCACCTCCTCCACCGCCAATCCGCTGCGCTGCGCCAACAGGCTCAACTCCGGTCCGACGCTCAAGTCGTACCACACCGGCAACACATGACAGGTACCGCGAGTACGCGCATTGGGCGACAGATCGATCAGCGCCAGGGCAATCAATTCCCGGGCCTGGGCGGGACTCAGTGCGGTCAAGTCGTAATGCACCATCAATGTGGTGTAGGACGGCACCAGATCGATCAGATGCACCCCGAATGCCGCGCGCAGACTTTCACTGGCCGCCAGCATCCATGGCATGTTGCTTTCGGCAATTTCATCGAACAGGCGCACCATCAGGCAATCCAGCGCCACCACTTCCACCCGCAGCTTCATGATGCGCTCTGCCGGTTCAAGGCTTCACGGATGCGTTGCACGGCAGCGACGGAACTGGCGTTGTCGCCGTGCACGCAAAGGGTATTGGCCTGCAAATACAGGGCGCTGCCATCGCTGGCAGTGAGCTGATCGCCACGGGCAATGGTCAGCGCCTGCTCGATGATCTTTTCCGGGTCGTGATGCACCGCGCCCGGCAGTTGTCGCGAGACCAGCCGGCCGGCGCTGTCGTAAGCCCGATCGGCGAAGGCTTCGAACCACAGCGTCACGCCGTATTCATCGCCCATTTGTTGGGCGGCGCTGTTGTCTTTGGTCGCCATCAGCATCAATGGCAGATTGCGGTCGTAGGACGCCACGGCTTGCAAGACAGCGCGCAATTGCACCGGGTTGGCCATCATGTCGTTGTACATCGCGCCATGGGGCTTGACGTAACTGACCCGGCCGCCCTGGGCCCGGCAGATGCCGTCGAGGGCGCCAATCTGGTAATGCAGAATGTCTTGCAGTTCCTGGGCGGCATACGCCATGGAACGGCGGCCGAACCCCACCAGGTCCTGATAGGCCGGATGCGCGCCAACTTGCACACCGTGGCTGAGGGCCAGGCTGACGGTCTTGCGCATGACGCTCGGGTCGCCGGCGTGGAAACCGCAGGCGATGTTGGCGCAATCGATGAAAGGCATGATTTCTGCGTCCAGACCCATGGTCCAGCTGCCGAAACTCTCGCCGATGTCGCAGTTCAATAGCAGGCGGTTCACGTTGAACACTCCTGTAGGCTTTATTCTTTTTTGCTGCGGGACATATCTGTAAGACGCGCCCGCAGGTTATCAGTTACTGGGCGTCGAGTTGCTTGCCACGGGTTTCCGGCAGGCTCAGGGCCGCGAGGATCACCACGCCATAGGAAACCGCCGCAAAGGCACCGATGCCCACACTCAGCGGAACGGTCTGGCTGAGCAAGCCGATCAGCAGCGGGAACAATGCCGCCAGCGCCCTGCCGATGTTGTAGCAAAAGCCCTGGCCCGAACCGCGAATGCGCGTGGGGAACAATTCGGTCAGGAACGCGCCCATGCCACTGAAGATCCCTGAAGCAAAGAAGCCCAGCGGAAAGCCCAGCCACAGCATCACGCCGTTGCTGACCGGCATTTGCGTGTACAGCAAGACAATGGTGAACGAGCCGACGGCGAACAGGATGAAGTTCTTCTTGCGTCCGAGGATGTCAGTCAAATAGGCACTGATGACATAACCCACGTAGGAACCGACGATCACCATCGCCAGATAACCACTGGTATTGAGTACGCTCAAACCCCGCTCGTTTTTCAGAAAAGTTGGTAGCCAGGACGTGATCGCGTAGTAACCGCCCAGCGCGCCGGTGGTCAGCAACGAAGCGCGAATCGTGGTGAAGAGCATGCCGGGGGCGAAGATCTCGTAGAACTTCGACGGACTACTCGGCTCCTGCCTGGCTTTGGCTTGACGGTAGATTTCCGGGTCCTTGACCAGGCGGCGGACGAAGATCACGAAGATTGCCGGCACGATGCCGAGGATGAACAGCGCATGCCAGGCGTCTTCCGGTGGCAATACCGAGAACAGCAGCGCATACAGAATCGCGGTCAGCCCCCAACCCAGCGCCCAGCCGGATTGCACCATGCCAACCGCCTTGCCGCGGTCCTGGGCCCGAATGACTTCACCGATCAGTACCGCGCCGGCCGTCCATTCACCACCAAAGCCGAAGCCCATCAGGGTCCGTGCGATCAGCAGCTGCTCGTAGCTCTGGGCAAAGCCGCAAAGAAAGGTGAAAAACGCAAACCACAACACCGTCAGTTGCAAGGTGCGCACACGACCGATGCGGTCGGACAGAATCCCTGCCACCCAACCACCGATGGCCGAAGCGATCAGCGTGCTGGTATGAATCAGCCCGGCTTGACCTGTGGTGATGCCCCACATGGCGATCAGGGTCGGCACCACGAAGCTGAGCATCTGGGTGTCCATGCCGTCCAGGCCATAGCCGATCTTGCAGCTCCAGAAGGTGCGGCGTTCCTGCTGATTGATGTTGCGGTACCAGTCGAAAGGTCCCGGGCGGGCCGAGGCTTTCGGAATGGCAGTGGTGTCGGGCGCACTCATGGCAAATCTCCGCGCTGATTTTATTGGTATTGTTCTGAGCCCCGACGACGCCTATCGTGGGAACCGGATGCGTCGATTCTTGGATGCGCCCCCCTGCTGCGTCCAACTAATAAAAACCCGCCTTAGACATAAGAAATCTTTATCCCATGAACCTGAAGTTTCTCGAGACCTTTGTCTGGGTCGCCCGACTCAAGAGTTTTCGCCTCACCGCAGACAAGCTCTTCACCACCCAGGCCTCGATCTCCAGCCGCATCGCCGTGCTTGAAGGCGAGCTCGGGGTAAAGCTGTTCCTGCGTGACTCACGCGGCGTGAGCCTGACGCCGGAAGGTCTCAAAGTGCTCGATTACGCCGAGCAGATGATGGACACCATGCAGGCACTCAAGCAGTCGATCGA
The DNA here is from genome assembly GCF_050432945.1 of Pseudomonas sp. 18173. NCBI lineage: Bacteria > Pseudomonadati > Pseudomonadota > Gammaproteobacteria > Pseudomonadales > Pseudomonadaceae > Pseudomonas > Pseudomonas sp. 18173. Next base: position 188,691 of record NZ_JBKFTN010000007.1, on the reverse strand, counting down.
GACCCGTTCGAGCAAGGCCGGACGGATGCGCATCGGCGTGATGGACACGGTGATCCATACCTGGCTCAGCCCGTTGGTGGCGCAGATGACCGATCACTACCCGCTGGTGGAAATCGAACTGGTGGCCGATACCTCGCTCAACCTCTGCGATCAGCTGCAAAAAGGCTTTCTCGATGTGATCCTGCAGACCGACCTGCTGCGTCAGGAAAGCGTGCGCAGCCTGGAGCTGGCCAGCCATCCCATGGGCTGGATCGTCGCCAGCAACTCCCTGTACAACCGCGAGTATTCAGGCGTCGCCGATCTGGCGAACGAGCGGATCATCACCTACTCGAAAAACTCCCATCCGCATCAGGAAGTGCTCGCCCTGATGCAGGCCAATGGCGTTTTGGCGCCGCGGCTCAATTGTGTGAATTCGGTGTCGGCGATTACCCGCTTGTTGCGCGATGGCTTCGGTATCGGCGCCTTGCCACCGGTGCTGGTGGCCGAGGAATTGGCGCGCGGCGAATTGACCTTGCTGGACATCGATCAGCGACCACCCGACTTGCAGGTAGTGGTGTCGTGGCGGGTGGGCGTTGAGTGGGGCGAGGAGATCGTGACGTTGTGTCAGCGCGTAGTGGAGCACTATGCGCAGAAAGTGGGCGAGCACTACATGATTTTGAGCAAACCCCTGGCCAGCCTCTGAAAGGAGATTCCTACATCACTAATAATAATCACTATCATTTGCATTATTGTTTTTAAAAGGTATTCTCTGCGCGCATTCAGCTAATCCACTGTCCTGAAGGAGTCGGACTTGATGCGCGCTTACACGCAAAAACAGCAGCAATTGCTTTCGCACTGGAGTGAAGCCCTCGGCACTCCTGCCTTCCAGTCCCACCGCATCACCCTCGACCATTTGAGCAATGCCCTGGAGCCCGCCGCCCAGCGCTGCTTCCAACGCCTGATCCAGGCGCTGTTTCGAGAAGGTCTGATCAATCCCGATGCCTGCCAATACGACCCCGACAGACGTTGCCGGCTGCCACTTGGCGACGGTGCGCACCTTTGCTTCGATCACCTGTCGGGCGGAAGAATGAACAGCTGGGACCTGCGTGGCAGTATCGTCCTGCACACCCCCGACAGCCTGCCCCACAAAATCCAGTTGCCCAGCGAACTGCTCGCACACCTCAGCACCCGGCTCAACCCGCCCGCCTCCCCGCAGGTACTGGAACGTCTGGCCCGCGAGCTGGACGACAGCTACAGCAACGACACCCTGTGCCTGGCGTTCCACCATGGATGGACCGAGCGCCTGAGAGAGCAGATCGACACCGAGCATGACGACAATCTGCTTGCCTGGCTCAAAGCCAGCCCGGACCACCAGAACCCGACATCATTGCTGGAACAATGGGGCACGCTCGGCCACCCCTGGCATCCGAACTACAAGACCAAACTGGGCTTGAGCGCTGCGCAGGTCATCGCTTTCTCGCCGGAATTCGAAGCGAGTTTTCCGATTGTGCTGTGCGCCCTGCACCGTCAGTGCGCACATGTCGAATCACTGGCCGGCACCGCCGATTACCAGGACTGGTGGCAGGGCCACTTCCCGCAGGCCGCCGAACAATTGCAGCAACATCTGCGGCAACGGGGCCTGGAGGTAACGGACTACCTCCCACTGCCGTCGCATCCATGGCAAGCCAAGGAAGAGCTGCCCGAATCGTTCGCCAACGAGATCGCCGACAACCTGCTGATCGTCACCGACATCGTTGCCTTCACCGGTCACCCGACCATGTCCTTCCGCACGGTTGTACCTGAGGCGAGCCGCGTTGCGCCGATGGTCAAGCTGCCAGTGGCCTTGCGACTGACCAGCGTACAGCGCACCGTGTCGCCACGCTCGGCCCGGATGGGACCGCGCATCAGCCAATTGATACTGCAGATTCTCGACCATGAACCGCAGATTCAGCGCCTGCTCAACATCGTGCCGGAGCGCATTGGCGTGCACTACGCACCACAACCGGCCAATGACGAACGGTCCCGGCATGCCGCCGTGCTGTACCGCGACAACCCGCTGACGCTGCTGCAAGAAGGCGAACTGGCCGTGCCGGTCGGCAGCCTGTTCGCCGTCAACGAATTCGAACAGCCGTTGCTGCGTGACTGGGTGCAACTGGCTCAGGGCCGTGACGACAGCGAGGCCATGCTGGCGTTCTTCGATGATTACCTGTCGATTGCCGTCCCGAGCCTGCTGGGCATCTACCTGATGTATGGCGTGGCGTTCGAAGCACACCAGCAAAACAGCTTCATGGTGATGGGTGCTGACGGGCAGTTGAACCGGCTGCTGCTGCGTGACTTCGGTGACATTCGCATCGATCGCAAAACCCTGCACGCCAAGGGTATGGATATCCAGCTGCACGATCCGAAAATGACCCTGTACGACGACGCCGGTTTTGTCCGCGACAAGCTCCTGCACACCACGTTCATGTGCCACCTCGGTGAGTTGACGCTGCTCTGCGCCCGCCACTGGAATGTGCCGGAAAGTATCCTTTGGGAGCGCCTGGCCAGGCACGTCGAACAGTGCTTCGAGCATGTGCGCGAGCACGTCGAACCGGCACGCTGGGCAAGCGAGCGTCAGGCCCTGCTGGAACAGGATTGGCCGGCCAAATCGTTCATGCGCATGCGCTTGCACGACAGCCATGCCGACATCGTCGGTCGCCTGAGCAATCCGCTGCGAACCAACGCCGATGCTCGCTGATGGCCGTGCATTGCGGCTGCTGATCGTCATCCAGTTTGTCTCCATGGGCGCCATGGAAATGAGCGGCCCGTTCTGGCCATTGCAGATCCAGCATCTGCTTGGGCCAGAGGGTGCCGGCTACACCGCGTTGCTATCGGCGCTGGTCTATGCCGGCCCGATGCTCGCGGCCATGCTGCTCACGCCAGCATGGGGGCGGTTGGGTGATCGAACCGGGCACAAGCCGATGATCGTTCGGGCGTTGCTTGCACTTGCGCTGTGCCAGGGGCTGGCGGCGATTACCCTCGACCCGTGGCTGCTGGTGGGCATTCGCGTGATGCAAGGCGCATTGGCCGGGTTTCTCGCCGCCGCGCAAGCCTATGCCCTGGCCTGCTGCGACAGTTCCCGGCGCGGTCACACCCTGGCCCGCCTGCAATCGGCGACCGCCGTCGGCTCGTTGATCGGCCCGATACTGGGCGGCTGGTTGATGGACATCTCGGGGTTTGCCCTGCTCTGTCATGGCGCGGCGGCGATTTGCCTGCTGTGTGCGCTGGGGAGTTTTTTCCTGCCGGCCGACAAGGCGCGAGTCTCGACGAAGAAACCGGTGGCACCGGTGGCCCTGCCTAAAGGCTGGCTCGGTGGAATCCTGCTGGTGATCGTGCTGATTCAAGCCGCGAAGATAATGCCGCAACCTTTCTACGCGCTGTACGTCGCCGACATTCTGCACGCGCCGGGCTGGCTGATCGGTGCCACTTACGCGGCGAGCGCCGCGACCCTGGCCATTAGCGCACCGCTGTGGGGGCGTCTGTTCGACCGCTGGCAGCCCGCCTACACCTTGCGCGTCATCGAAGGCGTTGCCTGGCTCTGCGCCCTGACGCTGGCCGCCACGGCACTGGCCAACGAATGGCTGGGCTTTCTCGTCAGCCGGCTGGTCTGGGGCATCTGGCAAGGCGCACTGCTTCCCGTTGCCTATGCACTGATCGCCAACACCGTGTCCTCAAGCCAGCAGGGTTTTGCCCTCGGCCTGGGCAACAGCGCGGCCAAGGCTGGCGCCCTGCTCGGTACCGTCCTCGGCGGGATCGGCATGGGGCTGGTCGGGCTGGCCCACAGTTTCTGGCTGGTGGCGTTGACCTACGCACTGGCCGCCATCGGGATCCGCTGGGTGCGCTCGTTCACCACCACACCCGGCCCGGCAATCGTATCTACCCACACTTATCACGACTAAAAAAAAGACCAACTCATGACCCGAACCAAACTTTCCCTGTTGATCCCATTGCTCGGCTCCGTCGGCGCCCAGGCCTGGGCCGAGGACACCAACCAGCAACCCGGCACATTGAACATGCAGGCCACCGTCGTTTCCGCGACGCGCAGCGAAGCAACCATTGCCTCGATTCCAGGCTCGGTCCAGGTGATCGACGAACAACAGATCCGCCAACAGAGTGGCGCCGGGCGTCGGGTCTCCGACATCCTGGGGCAGCTGGTTCCCGGCCTGGCGCCGTCCAGCGGCGGGATGAGCAACTTCGGCCAGACCCTGCGCGGGCGCAACATGCTGGTGTTGATCGACGGCGTGTCGCAGAACGCCACGCGTGACAACTTCCGCCAGCTCAACAGCATCGCACCGGCCAGTATCGAACGCATCGAGGTGGTTTCCGGCGCCAGCAGCATTTATGGAGCCGGTGCATCGGGCGGCATCATCAACATCATCACCAAGCGCAACCAGGGTCAGGACCTTGCCTACAGCAGCAAACTGGGCCTGACCAGCGGTAACAACCTCAACAGCAAGGGCTTCGCCTACGAGGCCTTTCAGAGTGTGACCGGGCGCAAGGATGCCCTGGACTGGTACCTTTCCGCTGACCTGACCCAGCGCAACGATCAATTCGACGGCAACGGCAATCGCATCCCTCAGGACACCTCCCAGGGCAGCAACATGGACACCGAAACCTATGACCTGCAAGGTCGTTTCGGCTACGAACTGGATGCCGACAAAAAACTCAGCCTGTCGCTGCAGGACTACAAGGACCAGCAGGACACCGGCTACACAAAAGACCCGAAAAACCTGCAGGAAGCCGTGGCGGTCAAGGGGCTGAAACTCGACGACCAGCCCTACACCCATAACCAGGCGGCCAACCTCAACTACTCCGACAACGACTTCTACGGCCAGGGCCTGCAACTGGAAAGCTACTGGCGCCGGGCCGACGCGCTGTTCTTCCCGGACCTGTCGCGGGGCAAGGCCGGGATCGCCGACAACAACAGCGTGCAGGATGTCTATGGCCTGCGTGCGGCCATCGACACGCCGTTGCCGGCCATCGGCAGCGCCACAGGCAATCTGGTCTGGGGTGCCGACTATGATCACGAACGCTCCCGTCAACGCGGTGACCAATACACCCTCAATGGGCTGACCTACACCAAGACCGGCACCACTTACGAGATGGGCCCGGATATCGAAACCACCACCAAGGCGCTGTTCGGGCAGATGTCCTGGGACATTGGAGACTGGACCTTGCGTGGCGGTGTACGCCGCGAATGGATCGAAAGCGAGGTTTCCGACAGCATCGCCTACGGTCAGATCGTGCAGACCGGCGTACGCGCCATCCTGCCCGGGGACACCCTCAAATACGACGCTACGCTCTATAACCTGGGCGCGGTCTATCACCTGAGTGAACATCAGGACGTCTTCGCCAATTACAGCCAGGGCTTTTCGCTGCCGGATATCCAGCGCTTCCTGCGTGACGTGAGCAGCACCTTCGACATCCAGAGCCTCAACGCCCAGGCCATCAAGGTCGACAGCTACGAGCTGGGCTGGCGCGGTGACTGGGACAAATGGCAGGCCGACGTCACCGTCTACGAAAACACCTCGGACGTGACCCAGTTCTACGATGCCAACAGCCGTGTCTTGCGTCTGATCAACCAGAAAGAGCGGGTTCGCGGCATCGAAAACAGCCTGACCTACCGCGCGACCGATCACTGGTCGTTGGGTGGCACCTATGCCTGGGCCAAGGGTGAGACCGAGCAGAACGGGAAATGGATCGATCTGCCGGCGACACGCATTTCACCGGCCAAGACCACGCTGTTCGTCGGCTACGCCGAAGACGACTACAGCCTGCGTCTGCAAGGCATGCACCTGGCCAGCTACGACGCTGCCGCCAAGGACAACAACGGGCGCGACATCGAAGGCTATACGCTGGTGGACCTCCTCGGCTCCGTGTACTTGCCGGTCGGTCGTCTGGAAGGCGGGGTGTACAACCTGACCAACCGCACGTACGTCAACCTGTTCGCCCAGGCCAACGCCAAAGCGCCGTTCCCCAATGCCGAAGGCCGTACCTTGAGCCTGACCTATTCGATAGATTGGTAATCAGGCAGGGAGCCGGCTTGCCGGCTCCCTGACGTTCGACGGTGTTACAAGCCGCGCAAATCCCGCTCTTCGATCGGTCGGCTCTGGCGCAGACGCTTGCCGCCCAGCACCACCCAGTCAATCAACCGGAACAGGCATTCCAGGCCAAACGACAGCAGCAAGGCGCCGCTCATGCCCCAGGCCATCGCTTCGGGCGTCAACAGGATCTGGTAGCTGTAGCCATTCCAGGTTTCCTTGCGGATATCCGGATCGGCGGCCAGCACCACTTGCAGGAAGCGGATGTACCAGGGTCCTTGCATTGCCTGGAATTGCTTGTCCAGCGCCAGTTGGCGGGTCAGCAGGTTGCTCAGGCTGTCGGCGTCGCTGCGAAAGATCGGGTCTTCGCTGGCGCGGTAATGGGCTACCAGGGCCTGCATGTCACCTTTGAAGAACTGATTGGCAGTGTTCTGAAAGCCGCTCAAGCCGGCCTGCGCCTCGATCAGATGGGCTTCCACCCGTTTGGCGTAATCGCCGATGAAGCCCGGCACCTGGACACCGATCAACAGGCCCGCCGCAAACAACACCAGCCGTAGATAACTGAGCAACATGCAAGGAGTCCTTATTCGGTCGTGCCCTGACTGACGCATTCGCCGCATCGCCACAGGCTCCATTGACCCGGTTCGTAACGGGTCCAGGTTTCGTTTTCGGTCAGGGGTTCGGTGGCGATGACGGTGACCACATCGTTGGGCGTGGTTTCGGCCTGAAAGTCGACGATCACGTCGACATCTTTCAAGCGTGCCGGGCCAAAGGGTGCACGACGGGTGATCTGCGCCAGCTTGGTGGAGCAATAGCAGAACAGCCAGTCGCCATCGCTGAGCAGGCAGTTGAACACGCCTTTGCTGCGGTATTCGGCGCAGGCGGCGACCAAATCCGGTAACAGTTCTTCGACCTCGACCGGTTCGGGGAACGCCGCACGCACACGGTTGAGCAAATCGCAGAACGCCGCTTCGCTGTCGGTATCACCCACGGGGCGATAGAAACTGGCCGCTGGCTGAAACTCCGCCAGCTGGCCGTTATGGGCGAAACACCAGTTGCGGCCCCACAGCTCACGGACGAATGGATGGGTATTGGACAGGCAGACCTTGCCGACGTTGGCCTGGCGGATGTGCCCGATCACCACTTCGCTCTTGATCGGATAGCGCTGCACCAGGTTCGCGACTTCCGACTCGCAGCTTGCCGCCGGGTCCTGGAACAGCCGCAGCCCACGGCCTTCATAGAAGGCAATGCCCCAACCATCGCGGTGCGGGCCGGTGCGTCCGCCGCGCTGCATCAGCCCGGTGAAGCTGAACACGATATCGGTCGGGACATTGGCGCTCATGCCCAATAACTCACACATGCTCGGACTCTCGCTCAATCGCAGGGGGCAAGGTTACAAACGGGGTTCGACCCGCATCCGCTGAGGATTGCTCGGCACGGGTGGACGACCGTAACGATCATCGCCGGCACCGCCAAACGGTTGATCGTGCTCAGGCTCGTCGGCACGGACGGCGGCTTTGGTGGCAGCCTCGCGTTCCTTGCGGGCGTTGGAGGCGCGTTCGATGGGGAAACGGATCGCCACCAGCACCAGATACAGGCCGAATGCGATCATGCCGTACATGAACAGATCGGAAATCGCCCGCCAGGCGTTGTTGCCGACCTTGAACAGCAGGTCGAGCGCAGTAATGGCGACGGCCGGTGCGACTTTATCCTTGACCGGGTCGATGATGGTCGGGCTGAACAGCAACACGGCCATCACCAGCCGCAGCGGTTCACGCAGCCAGCGCCACATCCAGCGGGTCAAGCGCATCCACACCAACAGGCAGCCCAAAGCGGCAAAGGCGTAGAGGCCCCAAGCGATCAGATAGTCGTTCTCGGTCATGGTGTCCATGGCAAGGCAGGCAAAGAGGCGCTTATGATAACGGCTTTTCGCCCGTCAGGCTGCATCAATGCCTGACTGTTGGGCGTTGTCCATGTGGGAGCGGGCTTGCTCGCGAATGCGGCTTATCATTCAACCATGATATTGACTGACCCGACGCCTTCGCGAGCAAGCCCGCTCCCACAGTTTGCGAAGTCCCTATTCCGTACACTGCTCGAGAGTCCTTCATGCCCCTATCCGCCAACACTTGCGACGCTCCGATTGCCCACAGGGCTGATGGCTCCGACCCGTATGCCTGGCTGCAAGAGCGCGACACCGATGCAGTGCTCGACTACCTGAAAGCCGAAAACCGCTATCAGGAAGCGCAGACCGCCGATCAGGCCGGGCTGCGCGAAACCCTGTTCGAGGAGATCAAGGGGCGGATTCTCGAGACCGACTTGTCCCTGCCCTCGCCGTGGGGACCGTACCTGTATTACACCCGCACCACGGCGGGCGATGAATACGCCCGGCACTACCGCTGCCCGCGTCCGGCCGATGACAGCCTGACCCTCGACGAAAGCCGCGAACAACTGTTGCTGGATCCGAACGAACTGGCCAACGGCGGTTTCTTTTCTCTGGGCGCATTCAGTATCAGTCCGGATCATCAGCGCCTGGCCTACAGCATCGACGCCAGTGGCGACGAGATTTACACCTTGTTCGTGAAGGAACTGTCCGACGGCCGCATCAGCGAGCTGGAATTCCAGGACTGTGACGGCAGCATGACCTGGGCCAACGACAGCCTGACGCTGTTCTTTGGCGAACTGGACGACACCCATCGCCCGCACAAGCTGTACCGCTATCGGCTGGACGGCACGGCGGCCGAAGAAGTGTTCCATGAGCCGGACGGTCGCTTCTTCATGCATTGCTACCGCTCAAGCTCCGAACAGCAATTGCTGCTGTCGGTGGGCAGCAAGACCACCAGCGAAGTCTGGGTCCTCGATGCCTCCCAGCCCCAGCAGGCGTTCACCTGCCTGGCACCACGGGTCGAGGATCATGAGTACGACATCGACCACGGCGCACTCGACGGCCAATCGACCTGGTTCATCCGCAGCAACCGTGACGGTATCAATTTCGCCTTGTACACGGCCGTCGATACCGGCGCGGTGCCGACCGAAGCCGACTGGCAGAACCTGATCCCCCACAGCGACACGGTGATGATCGACGGCATCAGCCTGAACACCGGAGCCATGACCCTGAGCCTGCGGGTCGGCGGCTTGCCGGTCATCGAGGTTCATCCGCAAGGCCTGGCGCCTTATCGCGTGCAACTGCCGGATGCGGCCTACAGCCTGCATGTGCAAAACAGCCTGGAATTCGAAAGCGCGCGGATTCGCCTGCGCTACGAAGCGTTGAACCGTCCGGCGCAAATCCGCCAACTGGACCTGGCCTCGGGCGAGCAGAAAGTCCTCAAGCAAACCCCGGTGCTCGGCCCGTTCGATGCCGATGCCTACGTCAGCCAGCGCCTGTGGGCCACTGCGCCGGACGGTACGCAAGTGCCCATCAGCCTGGTGATCAAGCGCACAGACCTGGGCAAACCCGTGCCGCTGTACCTCTACGGCTATGGCGCCTATGGCGAAAGCCTCGACCCATGGTTTTCCCATGCGCGCCTGAGCCTGCTCGATCGCGGCATGGCGTTTGCCATTGCCCACGTGCGTGGCGGCGGCGAACTGGGGGAAGCCTGGTATCGCGCCGGCAAGCAGGAACACAAGCACAACACCTTCAGTGACTTTATCGCCTGCGCCGAGCACCTGATCGCCCAGGGTTTTACCACGGCCCCGCAGTTGGCGATCAGTGGCGGCAGCGCCGGTGGCTTGCTGATCGGCGCAGTGCTCAATCAACGGCCGGAGCTGTTTGGCGCCGCCATCGCCGAAGTGCCGTTCGTCGACGTACTCAACACCATGCTCGACCCTGACCTGCCATTGACCGTGACGGAATACGACGAGTGGGGCAACCCTGAAGAACCGGACGTCCATGATCGGATCAAGGCCTACGCCCCGTATGAAAACGTCACCGCGCAAGCTTATCCGGCAACCCTGGTGATCGCCGGTTACAACGACAGCCGTGTGCAGTATTGGGAAGCCGCCAAATGGGTGGCGAAACTGCGCGCGACCAAAACCGACAACCAGCCACTGCTGCTCAAGACAGAACTGGGTGCCGGGCATGGCGGGATGAGCGGTCGATATCAGGGATTGCGTGACGTAGCGCTCGAATATGCATTTTTATTCAAGGTTTTGGGCATTGCCTGAGGAACCTGGCGCAGTGTGCCGGTCTTAATTGCGTACACCGGCGGCCGATACAACACCTGTGGGAGCGGGCTTGCTCGCGAAAGGGCTATAACATTCAGCAGAGATGTTGACTGACACACCGCTTTCGCGAGCAAGCCCGCTCCCACAGGGGATTGGCGGTAATTTCAAATACGAGTCAGCAACAATCACAATAAAGACCGTGACGACATGTCTGAACCAACTTTTCTGAACAACGAAATTCGCGACTGGCTGATGGATTGCGGCCTGTTCAATCAACTGCTGCCGGCGGACTTCGCCGCGGCTTCGGGCTACTTCAGTATCAGCACCATTGCCCAGGGCGAGGAGATTTTCCAGGAGGGTGATGCCGGAAGTTTCATGTGCATCATCCATACCGGTCAGGTGGCGGTGCAGAAAACCAACGCTGACGGGCAGCGAGTCACCATCGCCACGTTGCGCAGCGGCCGTTCGTTCGGGGAAATGGCCGTGCTCGACGGCGAACGGCGCTCGGCCAGTTGCGTGGCCGCCAGCAACTGCCAGCTGCTCAACCTGGGCAAGGACTCGCTGGAAAAGATGCTCAACGACGCACCGAAAATCGCCGCCAAGATCATCCGCGCCCTTGCCGTGTCCCTTTCCAAACGCCTGCGCATGGCTGACGGTCAGCTGCTTTCGCAGCAGGTCTAGCCACCCGGCGACTTGATTTTCGGCGGATTGGGCTCCAGGCCCGGTATTGGCTGGTCCTTGGCCGGCGGGCTGGGCATTTCAATCGGCACCAACGGCGGGCCGCTACTGCCGGGGCCGACTTTAGGTAAAGGCACCGGGCTGATTTGCGGGTACGGGGTGGGGGTCGCAGTGCCGGGCGAACCGGGTGCCGGCACGGGGCTTACGGGAATCGATTGCAGCTGTTGAGCCTGCACTGCAGTTATCGAGAGCGCGGCCAGGGCAATGACCGTTAGAATGGTGCGCTTCATCAATGGCTCCGTTGGCCTTGTCGTCATAAACAGGCTACTCCCAACTGCGTCTGTTTGCCCTCCCCCTGTGCAGCCAATTTTCTTCAAGTGAGCCCCATGAAACGTTTCGTTCTGCTGGACACCGCCCCCATTCCTGAAAACGGCGGAGCCCTGTGCCTGTTCGAATACGGCGAGGATTTCGTCATCAAGATCCAGGGTGGCGATGGCGGACAATTGATGAACACGCGCATGCATGGCTCCGAAGATGCCCTGGCCGAGATCCCGTGTCGCAAAGTGGCCGGGCGATCCAACTCTCGGGTGCTCATCGGCGGCCTGGGCATGGGGTTCACCCTCGCTTCGGCGCTCAAGCACCTGGGCAAGACCGCCGAAGTGGTAGTCGCCGAACTGGTGCCCGGTGTCGTTGAGTGGAACCGTGGACCGCTGGGCGAGAAGGCTGGCAATCCACTGCTCGACCCGCGGACAGTGATTCGCATGGAGGACGTGGCCAAAGTCCTGCAAGGCGAACCCCAGGGCTTTGATGCCATCATGCTCGACGTCGACAACGGGCCCGAAGGCCTGACCCAGAGAGCCAACAGCTGGCTGTACTCCGCCGCGGGGCTGAGCGCCTGTGCTAGGGCCATGCGCCCCAAAGGGGTACTGGCGGTCTGGTCGGCCAGTGCGGACCGGCAATTTTCCGACAAACTGAAGAAAGCCGGCTTCAAGGCTGAAGAGGTACAGGTCTTCGCCCACGGCAACAAGGGCACCCGCCACACCATCTGGATTGCCGAGAAGCTCAAGGGCTGAGCTAAACTTCGCTTAATACCGTCATTAGTCTTTCTGCAAAGGTGAACCCATGAGTTCGTCCACCCCGACCAACACGTCCAAGCTGGATCGCATCCTCGCCGACAACCAGCGCGACAAGGAAATGGGCTACCGCGACAAGGCCCTGAAGATGTACCCGCACGTCTGCGGCCGCTGCGCCCGTGAGTTCTCCGGCAAGCGCCTGAGCGAACTGACGGTGCACCACCGCGACCACAACCACGACAACAACCCGCAGGACGGCTCGAACTGGGAGTTGTTGTGCCTGTACTGCCACGACAACGAGCACTCGCGGTATACCGACCAGCAGTATTTCGACGAAGGCTCGCTGAGCACGCCGAAAATCGCCAAGGCCACGCATAACCCGTTTGCCGCCCTGGCCGGGTTGATGAAAAAAGAAGACTGAAATTCTTTGGTGCCTGAACTGGCCTCATCGTCGGAACGCCGCCCGGGGCAAGCCCGCTCCCACAGGTTCTGTGAACGCCACATATCACTGTGGGAGCGGCGGTGCGACGATTCGACTTGCCCGCGATAGCAATGGTTCAGACACCACAAGTCTTGAATCTGCCCGCCCTCCCCCAATCCCCGTATAATCGCGCTTTTTTTCCCGAAAGGCACCCCGCTCGTGGCAGACAAACGGTACAGCTGCATTGGTTTGTATAACCCCAAATCACCGGAAAACGTAGGTTCCGTGATGCGAGCCGCTGGCTGTTATGGCGTGGCGTCGGTGTTCTACACCGGCAAGCGCTATGAGCGCGCCGCCGACTTCGTCACCGATACCAAGCGCGTGCACTACGACATCCCGCTGATCGGCATCGACGACCTGAAGAAAATCCTGCCCCTCAATTGTGTGCCCGTCGCCGTGGAACTGGTCGAAGGCGCTCGCCCTTTGCCGGAATACACCCACCCGGATCGCGCGCTCTACATCTTCGGCCCCGAAGACGGGTCGCTGGACAAAGAGATTCGCGACTGGTGTGAAGACGTGGTCTACATTCCGACCACCGGTTGCATGAACCTGGCCGCCACGGTCAACGTCGTGCTCTACGACCGCATGGCCAAGGGGCTCAATACCCGTTCCGGGCCAAAATTCCGCTGAATCGCCACACATCCGATTGAACGAGCGGCCTGCCCGGGCAGTCAGCTTGTCTATCGATCACTGAAGCCTGGAGACAGACCATGAGCGAACTCAAACCCGTCGAGCGTATCGAATCCACCCCGTTCCAGAGCCCCTCCGGGCAGAACGTGCAGGGCTGGGAACGCATTGGCTCCGTAGCTGGCGGCGTGGTGATGGTGGGCAAGGGCCTGCGTCGTGGCGGGATCTTTGGCCTGATCCAGGTGGCCATCGGCGGTGTAGCCCTGGCGCGTGGCATTACCGGCCATAGCTCGGCGAAAAGCCTGCTGGAGAAAGGCCGTCAGGACATGAACAACGTGCGGGCGAAGATCCAGCGGGCGGGTGAGGAACTGAAGACGCTGAAGGCCAACGCCGAGGCGGCGACCAAAACCGCCAGCGTTACCGGCAAGCCGAAAGCCGGGGTTTGAATCCGGATTTGCGCTGAGGCAACCGGCCTCTTCGTCGGAACGCCGCCCGGAGCAAGCCCGCTCCCACAGGTTCAGCGCAATCCATGTGGGAGCGGGCTTGCTCGCGAATGACGGTATTACTGAATCAACTCGGTACTGAGCACCTTCGAAGACCCATTGATCACGCTCTCGCTGAGCTGAACAAACGCCTTGGTATCGATATCCCCCTGCCGCATCGCCCCGCGCAACACGTCGTCCAGCGAACGCTTGTTATGGGTTTTCAGGCGAATCTCGCGATCCAGTTCCTGCAACAACACCACCGCCCTGGCCACCTGCGCCGGGTTGATCCGCTCACCGCGCAGCGTAGTGACTTTCTGGCCCATCCTGATCAGTTTGCCGTGCAGGGTCTCGTAGCGTTCATCGCTCATGCCACCGGCCCGGCGCACCAGTTCGATCGCGTAATACTCGGCAAGGCCTTCACTGATCCAGTCACTGCGCTGCGTGCCTTTGATCCGCCCGAACACCTGTGCCAACTCACGGACCAGGGCACTGCTGCCACTTTCGCTGACCAACGGCAGGTGACTGTTGAGGTAGATCGACTCGTGCGCCGACTGGCTGCCGCGCCACATTGGATCATTGGCCCCGACAATCAGCAGTTTGCCAGGGTGACGCGGATACAGCGCCTGCACTTGCGGCCAGACGAAGGTCAGCAGCGTCAGCACATCCATTCGGCGCATCCCCTGCCCCAGTGGCGAGGCGACGGTGACTTGGGTCTCGCCCAGTCGCGTACGGCGACTGCCAAGCTGGCCAGCGAGCATCCAGCCGGTGGGCCGGTCGAACAGTCGGGAAGGGTTATCGATACGGAATTTGTTCTGACCGATGCGTGGCCACGCGGTTTCCACGCTTTTCCAGCCAGCGGGCAGCTCGAACTCAAGGCGTGAAACCAGTTCGATGCCGTCCTGTTGATCGAGCCTGGCCGCCGGTACCAGATCTTCGCCGCGCATCAACGCCCAGTTTGGCGTCATGCGCGTGTCGAAGCTGCCGTTCCTGCGCCCGTGGCTGATACTCACGCGGTAGGTCAGGCTGGCCTTGTCAGCCGTCGGGCGCCAGACACCTCGCGCCGCCTTGCCGGGGGTCAGCTGCCATTGGCCGTCGGCCTTGAAATCGCTGTAGCGGCTGCCGTCGCCGAGGTCGAAGTCCAGGCTGCGCACCGCCGCACCCTGGGCGAGCGTCAAGCGCACTTCGGCCTGATCGGTCTGCGGCAACAGGTGCACGTGATAATCCAGATTGACCTTGTTCGCTGCCCACAGGGGCGAACTCAGGGCCAGCAATCCAACACCCCACGCCTGCCGCCATCCCACAGCCATACACACTCCTTCGTGAAACGTTGAACGTCAGTCTGTCAGCCTGCTCGGAAAATCAGGTGATCTTCCCAATCGTCCTCCGGCACGCTGCCTTCGGCGAGCATGCGCCCGGACTGGGAAATCCGCTCGTGATGCACGGCATCGCGATCACCGCACACCAGGTGATGCCACAGCGGCAGGTCCTTGCCTTCGCTGACCAGGCGATAGCCGCAGGTCGGCGGGAGCCATTTGAATTCGTCGGCCTTGCCCGGCGTGAGCTGGATACAGTCCGGCACAGTGTCACGACGGTTAGGATAGTCGGTGCACTGGCAGGTTTTCAGGTCCAGCAATTTGCAGGCGATGCGCGTGTAATAAACGCTGTTGTCGTCTTCGTCCTCAAGCTTTTGCAGGCAGCACAATCCACAGCCGTCGCACAGCGACTCCCATTCCTCCTGATCGAGTTGATCGAGGGTTTTGCGTTTCCAGAACGGTTCTACTTTGGCGGCCATGGTTCGAGCATCGACATCAGGTGGTGAAAAGGCCGCCAGTCTAGTGCCCGAAGCCCCTCGGGCCAAGCATTGGCGACTGTCGGTAGAACGGGCTTGTCAGTTTTTGCGCTGACAAGTAGGGTTTTGCGTCGCTCCCACTTTCAAACGTAGCAAGGAATCTATTGATGAGTGCCAACCCACGCGTTGCCGATTACGCCATTCACCCTCAATTCACCGATCGCTGGTCGCCGCGCGCCTTCACGGGTGAAACGATCCCGGAGGAAACCCTGCTGAGCTTCTTCGAAGCCGCTCGCTGGGCACCGTCGGCCTACAATTCGCAGCCTTGGCGCTTCCTCTACGCACGTCGCGACACGCCGAACTGGGAGCGTTACCTGGGCCTGCTGAACGAATTCAACCGCAGCTGGGCGCAACATGCTTCGGCCCTGGTGATCGTGATTTCGAAAACCACCTTCGTCGCGCCTGGCGCCACCGAAGAAACCCCGGCCCTGTGGCACACCTTCGACACCGGTTCCGCCTGGGGCCATCTGGCCTTGCAGGCGAGCCTGAGCGGTTGGCACACCCACGGCATGGCCGGCTTCGATCAGGAGCTGACCCGCAAGGAGCTGAACATTCCTGAAGGCTACGCCCTGCACGCCGCTGTCGCAGTGGGCAAGCTGGGAGACAAGGCAAGCCTGGCGGACTACCTGCAAGCCCGTGAAGAGCCCAGCCCGCGTCGTCCATTGAGCGAGCTGGCGGCTGAAGGTGACTTCACCCTCTGAGCCACACTGCAAAACCAATGTGGGAGCGGGCTTGCTCGCGAATGCAGGGTTTCAGTCACTGTAATTGTCGACTGACACTCCGCTTTCGCGAGCAAGCCCGCTCCCACAGTTTGAGCGCGGAGCTTTCAATACCCGCGATCGAAATCCACTTCCCCGCGCAACGCCTCTCCCGCCTGATACGCCCGCAGGTTTTCGACAAACAGCTTCACCATCATCGACGGCGAAGTCGGGGCCGAACTGTGGCCGGTCAGCAGCAGGCCCCAGGCCGTCCAGAATGGATGACGCTGGGGCAATGGCTCCTGACGGCACACGTCGATCACCGCCCCCGCCAGGTGCCCTTCCTTCAAGGCGTCCACCAGATCCGCATCGACCACCGCCACACCGCGCCCGGCGTTGATGAACAACCCGGTCGGCTTGAATTGCCTGAACAGCGCCGCGTCGTAGATATCGTGGGTGTCCGGCGTGTTCGGCAGCAGATTGACCACGTAATCGACCTTGCCGACCAGCCGTGGCAGATCCGCCAGCGAACCGACTTCGATAAACGGTGCCTGCTCCCGCGCGCTGCTGGCAACGCCATACAACTCGACGCCAAACGGCACGAGGAATTGCGCGACACTTTGTCCGATATCACCCGTGCCGACGATCAGCACCTTGCGCCCCGCCAGGCTCTGGCCATGGCGGCTGTCCCATTTGCGCTCGACCTGGCTGACCAGTCGCGCCAGCACTTCGCGTTCGTGACCGAGCATATAGGTGAGCACGTACTCGGCCATGACCTGGCCGAAGATGCCGACTGCACGGGTCAGCCGATAGTGCCGCGGCAAGCCATCGGCCAACAGCGGCGTAATGCCGGCCCAGGTCGATTGCAGCCATTGCGGTTGATGGCCCTGGCGCAACAGGGTCGCCAGCAGATCAGGCTGGCCGAGCCACACCGGACAATCGGCGGCCTGACTGGCCAGTTCGGCGGAGTCACCGCTGGTCAGCACCTCCAGATCCGGTGCCGCCTCGCGCAACAGTTGGGCGTACACGGGGTGGTCGTGTTCAGCAATCAGGACGCGCATGCTTCAAACCTTTCAAAAACGGTGCAGACGACCGCCGACAGAGCGGTGCTCCGTCGATGCTGCCATCGCTAAAATCAATCAGTGTTTCATAACCACGCTGAACAGAGCCTGTCTGCCGCTCACATCGGATCGTTGCGACGCAACAGCTCTTCCGGCAAGTGCTCGATGTACTCGTCTTCGGCAGGCGGCATTTGCAGGTGATAACCCTGTGTTTCAAGGTTTTCCAGCACGACCGCAATGTCCTCGCGAGACAGCTTGCGCTCAGGGGTCAGCACCATGTCGAACGCATGGATGGCCTTGCCGAAGGCGGCCATCAGGGCATCCGGCACACGCTCCAGAGCGTCGCTCTTGAGCACATACAGGTACATTTCATTTCTCTTCGAGCTGCGGTAGATGGAGCAAATACGTTTCAAGGCTGTTCTCCGGCGGTGGCCAGGCTGTCGAGCAGCGCCTGGCCCATCAATTCGCGGCGCCAGCCACGCAGCGAATCAGGCAATTGGTAGGGACCATCGGGAAAGCCGCTCTTGAGCAGCGCTTCCAGGGTTTTCTTGCGCAGCATCAGTTCCGGCGCAATGTTCAGGCGCTCGGCTTCGGCCTGGCCAATGGCTTTGAGCTGCTTGAGCAGCACGGCAGCGTCCACCGGTAATGGCTCCGGTACGGCCGGCGGCCATTGATCAGGCGACACACTGCCAGAGCGCTTGATCAGATCAAGCAGAAACTTGCCGTCCTGACGCACGGTACGCGGGTGCATGTCTTCGATTTTCGCCAGGGCACCGAGGTTGTCCGGTTGCGTGCGCGCCAATGGCCACAGCGAATGCTCGCGGATAATCCGGTTGCGCGGCAGGTCACGGGCGCGCGCTTCCTTTTCGCGCCAGGCGCAGAGCTCACGCAAAACGGCGAGTTGGGCGCGGGACAGCTTCCAGGCCAGCTTGGCATCGCGATAGACCTCGTTAGGGTCGATCTCGCGGCGCAGGTTGGCCACCAGTTCGGCGCCGTCTTCCAGGACCCAGGCGTATTTGTCGTCAGACAGCTTGGGACGCAGCTTTACGAAGACCTCAGCCAAATGCACGGCATCTTCGGCCGCATAGCTGATCTGGGTTTCGGAAAGCGGGCGTTGCAGCCAGTCGGAACGGGTTTCACCCTTGGGCAGGTCGATGCCGAGCACTTCCTGCACCAGCCGCGAATAACCCATGGAAAAGCCGAGGTTCAGGTAAGCGGCAGCCAGTTGCGTATCGAACAGTGGCGCCGGCAGGCTGCCGGTCAGGCGCAGCAGGACTTCGAGGTCTTCGCTGCACGCGTGGACAACCTTGACCACGGCCGGGTTTTCCAGCAATGCGGCCAATGGTTTCCAGTTGTCGATGGTCAGTGGATCAATCAGGTAGGCGCGTTCGCCATCGCCAACCTGCAGCAGGCCGGCGATCGGGTAGAAGGTGTCGACCCGCATGAATTCGGTGTCGAGGGCAACGAATGGCAACTGCTGCCACTCGGCACACAACTGTCCGAGGCTATCGTTGTCGCGAATCCAGTGAATATCGATGGCCACACGGCTCTCCCTTGAAGAATGGCGCGCAGTATATATCGCCCCCGGCGATTTCCGCGCATCCACTGAACAAGAGCGTTAGCGAAAATTACTGCGTGACATAAAGAATAGTCCGACAAAGTCGGGCTAGCTGGTCTTACCCAGCACGTAGATCCGCATCCGCGCGCAACCGGGCAAGAAGTCCTGATGGCTGAGCAAACGGAAACCCGCCTGTTTGAACTCGCTTTCCACTTCGGCCTTGCTCGGCAACGGCCCTTCCACGCCTGAACGCCCACCCTTGAAACGACCGTCGAGGCGCACCGAGACAATGACCGTATCGCGACTGACCCGGTAAAACTCGCCCAGCATCGCCAGGCGGTGTTCCGGGTTGGCAAGGCACTGAAACAATTGCATGCAGAAAATGCAGTCGACCGCGTTCTCCGACAAGCCGATCGTGAACGCGGAACTCTGGAAGGTCTTGATCCGCTTCAACAAGCTCTGCGGGTGATGTGTACGGGCATGATCGAGGATGTCCTGGGACGGGTCCGTCGCAAGGATCACCCGATTGGCATGCTCGGCCAGCACCGCCCAGAAACGCCCCACACCGCAGGCCACGTCGAGGATCAGCCCCGGCTCGCCGGCGACCTTGAGTGCGTTGCGCACCAGGCGCTCCTCACGCCAGAGCGCCAATCGTCCGGCCAGGCCCGGTGCTTGCGGCTGAAGGCAGACGCGCGCGTGCTCCTGGTCGTAGCGCCGGGCAATCTCAAGCTCGATGGCGGAAGGGGGCTGAGCGGACATGTGCAATGGCTCTTGATTAAAGTTCTATAGGCCGCTGGTTGGCGGCCGCCAAGTGAAACAAAACCGGAGCACTCAATCTTTGGCCAACACACCGTCGGCCACTGGACCACGACATCCGGCAAACATGTCCAGATCCTGGTTGTACACTTTGCTGTCGACCTCCAGCAGCCCGAGCATGGAATGGAACAGGTTGTCCTGGCTCAAGGGCTTTTCACGACTCTGCTGCAGGCAGTGGGTATCTACCGCAAACGACTTTTTATAGCTGTCGGAGAACCACGCGAACATCGCTACATGCTTTTGCTGCTCCGGTGCCAGCATGTAAGGCGTGCCGTGGAGGAACAAGTTGTATTCCCCCAGGGACTCGCCGTGGTCCGACAGATACAGCATCGCGGTATCCACTTTGTCCTGGTTGCTGCGCAACAGATCGATCAGGGTCGACAGCACATGGTCGGTATAGACCAGGGTGTTGTCGTAACCATTGACGATACTTTCGCGACTGCAATTGTTCAGGGCATTACTCTCGCAAACCGGGGTGAAGTGCTCGAACTCTTTTGGATAACGCTTGAAATACTCCGGACCGTGGCTGCCCATCTGGTGCAGTACCAGGACCGTGTCCTTGTCCAGGGTATCGATGAAATGTTGCAATCCTTGCAGCAGGATTTCGTCGCGACATTCACTGTTGGCACACAGCGCCGGATCTTTCAGATCGCTGACATCCTCAACGGTAACGCGATCGCATGTACCCTTGCAGCCTGACTGGTTGTCACGCCAGATCACGTCGATACCCGCATGCTTGAGCACATCCAGCAGGCCTTCTTCGTTCTTTGCCTTGCTGGCGTCGTAGTCCTTGCGGCCCATGTTGGAGAACATGCATGGCACCGATACAGCGGTTTCAGTGCCGCAGGAATGCACGTCGGTGAAGGCGATCAGGCCATCTTCCTTACTCAGTTTCGGCGTGGTGTCACGGCTATAGCCAAGGATGCCGAAGTTCTCCGCCCGGGCACTTTCACCCACGACAAGTACCGTCAGGGATTTGCGCCCGTGAGTTTGCCAGGACGGATTACGCTGGGCATCTTCCCCGATTTTGACAAAGGGCTGTCGTGCAGTGGCTACTTTTTCACGCAGGAAACCCGCCGAGGCACCAATGTAGTTGCTTGGCACCACCATCAGGCGCAATTCGTGGTGATTGCGAAACAGTGAAGACAGGCCTTGATAGTTAACCAGTGCAACACCGCCAATGACGGCTGCCGAAGCAGCAGCCACCAGCACCTTACTCAATAGTTCGCGGTGCCAGCGACGATAATCAATCGGTGTCTTCCACAATAGCCAAGTCGGCAAAACACCCAGTAGCACGATATAAACAAACAGCTTGAGCGACAGTAAGTCGCGCACTTCCGTAGCATTGGTCTCGGCAAAGTTGCGCAACATGCCGGTGTCGATCAGAACACCATACTGGCTCATGAAATACGCCACGCCCGCGCTGATCATGAACAGCAGGGTCAGGACCGGCTTCAGCAGCGGCCGGAAGGCCAGCAGGGTCAGCACAATGTTGAAGGCCGCGAAGATCATCACCCCAAAGGCCACACGCATGACGATGCCTTTACCATCGGATGCGGTGATTTCGAACAAGTGCTGCCAGAGTACGAAATTGAAGCCAACTAACAAAAATGCGCTGGCAATCAGTGTCACCCATTCGGGGCGCACAGCTTTAATCTTGAGCATGAGGTTCGGCGGGTCCTGAGAAGAAGTGCCTTCGGTAAATGTGAAAATTTCATTTACCGAGGCAGCTCTAATTTTAGATAGCCAAGCATCAATTTTTTGTGAAAAAGAAGCCAACAATTAGTCGGCTTATAAAACCTGCCTGAAACTTTCAGACTATTTGAGAATGATTCAGCTCCGCTTCAACTTCGACTCAAGCCTGGTGCAGGTACCAGCGCCAGTCCTGCTCACCGACTTCCCCCATGAATTGGCGATATTCGGCGCGTTTCACCGCCAGGTAGACTCCAAGGAACTCCCCGCCAAACGCCTCCCGGGCCCAACTCGAGCCTTCCAGCGAGCGCAATGTGGTCAGCCAGTCTGTGGGCAACAGTTTCGTGGCCTGGGCGTAACCATTGCCTTCCACCGGCGCACCGGGGTCGAGCTGTTCGCGGATACCGCGATGTATACCGGCCAGTATCGCCGCAGCTGCCAGGTAGGGGTTGGCATCTGCGCCACAAATCCGATGCTCGATGTGCCGGGAATACGCCGGCCCGCCAGGTACGCGCAGACTCACGGTGCGATTGTCCACGCCCCAGGTGGCCGCCAGAGGCGCATAGCTGTTGGCCTGGAATCGACGGTAGGAGTTGGCGTTGGGGCAGAACAGCAACAGCGAATCGAGCAAGGTACTGAGCATGCCCGCGACAGCCTGCTTGAGTAGCGGCGTTCCATCCGGGGCTTCACTGGCAAAGAGGTTGTTGCCGTCCTTGTCCGCCAGGCTCACGTGCATGTGCATCCCGGTACCGGCCAGGTCATCGAAAGGCTTGGCCATGAAGCAGGCTGTCATGCCGTGCTTGTGCGCCACACCCTTGACCAGCCGCTTATAGCGCACCGCTTCGTCCATCGCCTGCAAGGCGTCGGCGCGGTGCTCGAGGGTGATTTCCACTTGCCCCGGTGCATATTCGGAAATGGCCGTGCGGGCCGGAATCCCCTGGAGCTTGCAGGCGCTGTAGAGATCGGCCAGGAACGGTTCGATCTGTTCAAGTTCGCGCAAACCATAGACCTGGGTGCCGCGCGGTCGCCCGCCATCGACATCCCGCGCCGGTTGAGGCCGACCGTTACTGTCGCGCTGCTGATCCAGCAGGTAGAACTCCAGCTCCGCCGCCATGACCGGGTAATAGCCGTCAGCCTGTAAACCTTCGATGACTTTCGCCAATAAGTGACGGGGATCGGCAATGGTGGCGGGCATTCCTTGCGTCGGGTGCATGCTGACCTGTACGGCGGCAGTCGGTATCAGACGCCACGGCATACGCGTGAGGCTGCCGCTGAGCGGGTAGGCCCGACAGTCGATATCACCGACATCCCAGACCAACCCTGAATTTTCCACGTCATCGCCGTTGATGGTCAGCCCCAGGATGGTACTGGGCAATGGCCGTCCGCTTTCATACACCGCCAGCAACTCGTCACGGTGCAACAGTTTGCCCCGCGGCACCCCGTTGTTGTCGAGGATGAACAGCTCGAACATTTCGATATCCGGGTTCTGTTCCAGAAAGGTCAGGGCTTCAAGCCTGGTGGCAAACGAGGTGGTGGCACTGCTCATGGGAATTCTCTTTTTTCCGTGTCAGACGGGTACGCAAAAGCACCCGCACTTCAATCCCGGCATCAACCGGAACAGGTAGGGACAATCAGCGGAAAAAGCAGGCATCCGGCGGGCGCGCATGGCGGCAATGCCACAGCGCCCAGAAGGCCAGTTCAGAAGGAAGTGCAGAGAGGTTGGGTGCGGTGGCGGGCGTGAATCGACGACCAAGGCTCGACGCTCGAGCGTCGGTGGGTGCCTTGAAGTGGATTGCGACTGGCCAACCGTCCATAGGGAGAACCGCAGAAAACAGATGACCCGCAGCCTCACACGACGGATCAAGGCGTTAAATCAGGATTTGAAGAACCTTGGATGTGATCTGGCTAAACATTTGGCTGTTTAGTGATGTCCCCGTGTGGTGGCGAAATTGCGCGTGTCAGTCAACAACCGTGGTGAAACTCATGGCCTTTTCGCGAGCAGGCTCGCTCCTGCAGGGGGCTGCATTGCAGTGACTTGTATTTAATTTCCAAATACCACGCCGGAAATTCTGATTTGCGACGTCCGGACCTCGCGGGCCTAATCGGACCACGACTGTTCAAGGTCCGATCATGGAAAACACCCGCACCACCACCCGCCATATCCACTGACCCGGAGCTCGCCATGAAAACCACCGGTATAGCCGCCGCTCACGCCAGCATGCTGCTTTGGGCCTTGTTGATCGCAGCATCGTTTTCCGCAGCGGCGCAAGTCAGCCAGGCCATCGACCCGATCCTGCTGACCGGTTTACGCCTGTTATTTTGCGCCGCGGTGTTTCTGCCGCTGTTGCTGCTCAAAGGCGGTGTCGTCATGACCGCCCGCGGGTTGCTTGGTCACGCCGTGCTCGGCCTGCTGCTGGCGCTGTACTTCGGCTCACTGTTCGAGGCATTGCGCTACACCTCGGCCGTCAGCACCGGGACAATGTTCACCCTGGTGCCACTGATGACCCTGGCTTTCGAAGCCGTGCTGACACCTGACGACAGCCTGAAAAAACGCATACTGCCGATGCTCCTCGCCGCTACCGGGGCCGTGTTGCTGATCATGAAAGGCAGCGGCCCCGGCGAGTTGCCATCGCCCTATGCATTGACCGTGTACGGCATCGGCTGCCTGGCCATGGCACTTTACGGCCCGCTCAGCCAACGCCTGAAAGCCAATAGCCTCAAGGGACGCGGGCCGGTGGTCATGACGTTCTGGAACATGCTGTTCGGTGCACTGTTCCTGCTGGCGTTCTGTGGTTTGAGCGGCGGTTGGCGCTCGGCCTCACTCCTGACGCTCAACGATTTCTATTGGCTGATGTACCTGGCGGTGTTTGCCACCCTGGCGACGTTCTGGCTGTTGCACCGGGCCATCGGTGTGATCGCGCCGTCCTCGGTGATTTCCTATATCTACCTGAGCACGCTGTTCATCACCGTGTTCCACTGGTTTTGGGGGCGCCAGATGCCGCTGCCGCTGGAGTTGGCCGGTGCGGTACTGGTGGGCGTGGGCATGTTCACGCTGTTGATGTCCAGCCGCCGCGCCGTGTCGGCGATGGTCCAGGGTTGAAAAGCCATTCGGCGAATCTTCCGGCGAGGCATTTTCCCTGCTCCCTCATTCCGCTAGGATCATTCGTTCACCCTTGTACACGGTCAGCGCAAGGGACGCAGCGAGACGCAATGGATGCTGAACAGTAATTCGCTTAGAAAGCTCGACATGCAGGACCTCATGGTGTTCGTCGCCGTGTACGAGCAAAACAGCGTCACCGAGGTATCCGAGACGCTTTGCGTCAGCCAGTCCACGGTGAGTTACTGCCTGAAAAAACTGCGCACCGGCTTCGAGGACGAGCTGTTCGTCAATACCCGTGCCGGCGGCATGCAGCCCACCCGCAAGGCCGGTGCGATGTACCCTCACGTGCTGAAAATCCTCGAGGGCATCAACCTCTGTCACGCTGGCTCACCCACGTTCGACCCAGGCCTGCAACCGGTAACCTTCAACATCTGCGCACCGGAATATTTCGAGCAGCTGATCCTGCCGCGGCTGTTGAAAACCTTCGCCCTCGCCGATCTTCCGGTGATGGTCAATGTGGTCAAGCTCGAAGCCGATATTCCTGCCCAGGCGTTGCGTGAAGGCAGCCTCGACCTGGTGATGTGCTTCGGTCCGAACTTTCATCGCAGTCACGTCGATTTCAAATCGCAGACGCTGCTCGAAGATGATCTGGTGTGTGTTTTCGACAAACGTGCCACGCCGGCGGAACCACGCCTGAGCCTGCAAACCTATGTCGAACGTCGACACGTGTTCCCTACACCCTGGACGTCCGCCACCAACATGGTCGACGGCTGGCTCGCGCGGCAGTCTCGACAGCGCCGGATCGTCGCACGCGCCAACAGCTACAGCGCGGCGCTGAAGCTGATTACCGGCACCGACTATGCCCTGACCCTGCCCCGACGCATCCAGCGACTGTTGGCCGGTGCAGACACCTTCGATCACCGTGAGGCGCCCGAAGGCCTGCCGGGCTTCACCCTCGACATGCGGTGGAACCAGAGTGTCGATCAGGACAGCGCCAACACCTGGCTGCGAGAACAAGTGATCCTGGCCTGCGTCGAGCAGGAAACCGCCTGAGACTCAGTGGCCGATGGCGGTCTTGCTGTAGGAATCGCGATCGATGTCGAGAATCTCCACGCACAACTGGACTTCAATGTCGCCCGGCCATTCGCACAGGTCCTGAACCACCGCCAGCAGGCTTTCAGACAGCTGTTTCTTGATTTGCGCGGAACGGCCGCTCAACAGCGCCAGCTTCACATGCACGAACGCCCGCTCGGCCAGCGCCGTGCCGACCTTGAACGTCTCGACCTTGACCGCGCGGCTCTTGATGTCGAATTCGGCAGCAAACTGACCGGAACCCACCAGCGTATTGTTCAACCGCATCAACGCCACATCGGCATTCAGATCAGTCAGGTTGGCGGTGTATTCCATGTGCAGGTGAGGCATGAGTTGCTTCCTTCAAGTGGGACGGAAAGGTCGTACATATAACACAGCGCCATCGGCTTCATTCGGGCAGCGGCAATACCGCACGCTCACTCATGAACGCCTCCAGGCGCGAACGCAACCAGCGCTCGGCAGGGTCGCTATCGACATGGCTGAGCCAGACCATGGACAGATCCAGGGTCGGTGTCTTGAAGGGAAAGGGTTCCTTGAACAGCGTTCCCGATGCCGCCATCGCCTCGGCTGTGTAGTCGGGCAGGCTGGCAATCAGGTCGGTGCCGGCAAGCAGGGCCGGCAATGCACTGTACTGCGGCACCGAAAGCACCACCTGGCGCGTGCGACCGATATCCGCCAGCCACTCGTCGGCATAACCACTGACGTTGGCGGTATGGGACACCAGCACGTGCGGTCGCGCGCAATATTCATCGAGGGTCAACGGCGTATCCGAGGCATCGGCGCGCAAAATGCTCGGCAGGATGTGCCGTAGCAACTTGCGCTTGGCATTGGCCGGCAAGCCGCGGGTCTGGCTGATACCCACCGTGATATCGCCGGACGCCAGCAAATCGGGAATTCGCCAGTAATCGACATGCTGCACCACAAACACCACGTTGGGTGCCTCCTGGCGCAGGGCTCGCAGCAATGGCGGCAACAGCCCGAATTCGACATCGTCGGACAACCCGATGCGGAACGACATCGTGCTGCTGGCCGGGTCAAAATCATGGGTCAGGCTCAGGGCCACGGACAAGGAGTCCAGCGCCGGCGACAGGTGCTTGATGATCTCCTCGGCCCGCGCCGTCGGCTCCATGCGATGGCCAACGCGTATGAACAGCGGATCATTGAACATCGCACGCAAGCGGTTGAGCGCGGAGCTGATGGTCGGCTGACCGAGAAACAGCTTTTCCGCCACCCGGGTGACATTGCGCTCGAGCATCAGTGTTTCGAATACCACCATCAGGTTGATATCGGCCTTGCGTAGTTCGTTGCGATTCATCCAATGCTCCCCTGACTCCCAGACTCGCAGCAGTGTAGAAAGTCCCCGGGGCCGACGTCCATCGATACGCGCAGTCGCAGGGGCGATCAGTGAACGGTCAGGGTTTTCAATCCCAGCCCCATGACTCGCGTGTCATCGTTCAACCCCAGGCTTTGCGGGCTGATGGCATCGGGTAAATGCAGGTGGATATTCAGTATCCCGTCATCCGCCAGCGTTTCCCGAATGGCCGCCGTGAGCGGGATGTTCAATCGATTGCCTTGAGCCTCCGTAAGGCGCGTCGACAGGACTTCTATGCCATTGAAACTGACGGTAACCCGTTGGCTGACGTTCGGTGGCCAGACGAACGCCATCGCGTCAATGACGATCGAGCTTGTCCGGGGGGCTACCCGCAGGACGATTTCAGCCTCATGCCCGTCACTCCATGTCCCCCAGGCTTCCGGGGCGGCCCAGCCCTTTCCCAGTTGCCGGGTCTTGTGGTTGAACGCCTTCACGACTCCCGGTTCACTCCTGAGAACGGATGACATCGCTTGCCCTTCATCGTCCATCGCCAAACATTGTGCACAGTGCTTCCAGCCAGGGGCCAGCACGACAAAATCGTCGACCCTCGTCAGCAGGTCGGTATCGCTGTGAACGTTGTTGATGGCAACGTCCAGCGCGTCGTCATCGAGGATGTACAGCGAATCGGCCTCATACTGGCCAGTGGCGAGCCTGCGCTGCGCGTCGTCTTGCGCGCTATCGAGCGCGGACGAACTCATGCGCCCCATGTACACGGCATCCGTCTTCAACCCATGGCGCGCGGCGAAATCGGCAATGGCCAGCCACTGGTCGGGCTGGTTCCTCGGCGTCATTGCGCGGATGTTTTTGTAATGACCGGCCGCGCTGCTCCAGAACTGATCCTGCATGGGGCTGGCCCAGGCCGCAGTCTGCGGCAGCATTTTCATCGTCCTCATGCCTGCCCAGCCAACGCGGGTATCGACGATTTGCGTCACCAGCGCCGCCGCCAGCAACGCCATGGCGATTCGCGGTCGATAGCCGCGCACTACAAGGAACGTGACGAGCACCACAATGGCGTAGAACACCGGCCAGAACATCCGTCCCGAGGCGCGAAAGATACTCGCCAGGTCAACCAGAAAGTCGGGCAGCGGATAATGAAAAGCCAGCCTGCCGAAACCGACCTGATTCGATAGCGCGAACAGCGTCAGCCCGATCAACGCCCATGGCAGCAAGGGTCGACTGCGCAGCAAGACTCTCAATGAAATGTCGCTTCTGAACCAGGCAACGCCAGCCAACGGCACCAGCAACAAAACACCGAGCCCCAGGTAATTGAAACCCTCGTAATCCCCCCCGCCCTGCGTAATGTTCGGCATTACCGCCGACCAGCCATTCGGATCGAACGGAGCCACCAGATTCATGCGAAACCAGCCAAAACCGGCCCCGGCCGCACCGTCGGCAATGCTGAAATAGCCGGCCTGCCAGCAGCACACACTCACCAACGCAAACAAGCCTGCCAATTCGATCAGCCCCTGACGACGGGACAGCTTGCCGATCAACAGCTTGCCGAACAAATCGGCCACCCAGATCAGCGCCACCATGGCCAACAAGTACGCGTGCACCAGGGCCGTTGCAGCCAGCAGTGCGCCCCAGGCCAGGCGTCGTCGTTGAAGCGCCGGATGCAACGCCAGGTACAAGGCGGCCAGGATGAGAAAGTGCCCCGCCAGGGACAGGTGCCAGCCCATACGAAAAAACATCGGCGGCGAGAACACGAACAGGCCCGCCCCCAGCAGGCGCAGCATAGTGTTGCCGGTCATCAGGCCGAGCAGTTTCCAGGCAAACCAGGCCTGCAGAACGAAACAGGCCAACAGCCACAAGCCGAGATACTGAAAGGTCTCCGGCAGCCAGGCATCGAAGGGTTTGAACAGGAGCGCCAGCAGCGGATTGGAGTCAGAGAAAATGATCGCACTGCCCAGTTCCAACCCATAGGAAGGGTTGAGCCCGAGTGGAAATGACCAGGGCGCATGACGGAAATACACCCACCCCAGGTAATGCGTCGCCGGATCACCGTCCTTGAGCCAGGCTATGTTTTGCGGATCCAGCACCCGTGGTCCGATGACCAGAAAAAACGCCAGCACGCCCAGCAACAACGGTAGCAGCGCGAGGGCCCGATGCTCGCTCCCCCCCCTCATCGATACGTCCAGACGTTATGCAGCACAAAGGTGAATGCCGGAATGATCAGCGCGACGGCGCCGATGCCCAGCAAGTAGTGCAGCCCCGCCATTTGCGCAGCCCAGGCAACCAGCATGGCCAGCAAAAAACCGCCGAAGGAGACCAGCATGAAACGCGTCAGGGTGCCGCCATGCAATCGGGCAGAAAAGCTCCAGGTCGTGTTGATGACGTAGGACACCACCGTCGCCACGGCAAATGCGACACCGTTGGCAAGCGGCGGTTTGGCGATGACGAAGTTGATGAACAGGATTGCGACCAACGCATGCAGGGCGGTCACGAACAGTCCGGTCACGGCAAAGCGCACACCGCGTTGGATCAACGCTTGTTTTTCAAGTGATGTCACGGTTTTCGCGCCAGCACGAACACGCTCAAACCCGCCAGTCGATTGATGCCCATCAATGGCAACTCGAGTTTGCACAGGGTCTTGAGCAGCGTGTTGATCAGCCAATGATGGCGCTTGAGCTGCGAGCGAGGCATCGAACCCTGCGGTCCCTGGGGCAGCAAGCGCGATGCAGCGGCAAGGGGCAGCACTGCACCAAAATAATAGGCACCGCGCTGTACCGACAAACCCGCGCCCCGGGCCAGGGTTTCAAGTTGGCTCAGGGTGTAGCGACGCTTGTGTTCGAGAAAATCGTCGTGGCCACTCCAGAGAAACTGGAAGGCCGGCACGGTCATCAGGAACCGGCTGCCCGACGGCACTGTGTCGACGTAGGCCTTGAGCAGACCAAGGTCATCGTCGACATGCTCCAGTACGTCCATCAACAGTACCAGATCGGCGTCGACGGTCTCGACGCTGCGGCGGTAGTGCACCGGCTTGCCAGCGGTGGTCGCGCTGGAATCGGCGGGGTAGCTGATATCGACGCACCAGGCCTCATGCGCATCGGTGTGGGTCAGCAGATGGTGGGTAAAGAAACCGGACCCGGCACCGACGTCGAGAATCCGCTTGATCGGCGTGTCACCCAGCAGACGGCGGGTCGCTGCCGCTTTCGAACAGTAATACCAATGCTCGCCGATACTATCGCCGAGGATGTCGGTTTCCTTGAGGTCCATGCGCTAGTCCTTTGGGTCGTAGACGCGGCGCACGAGAAAAACCGGCCGACGCTTGGATTCGATATAAGTGCGGCCCAGATACTCACCGAGTACGCCGATACCGATCAATTGCAGGCCTCCCAGGAACGTTACGGCGACCATCAGCGAAGCGTAACCAGGCATATCGACGCCGTGGATCAGCGTACGCAGCACGATAAATGTGGCAAACGCGAAAGAGACGAGCGACACCAGCGCCCCTATGTATGTCCAGACTCGCAAAGGCTCGGTACTGAAACTGGTGATGCCTTCCAGTGCAAAGTTCCACAATCGCCAGCCGTTGAATTTAGTCTGGCCCGCCACCCGCTCGGGTCGCCTGTAATCAACGTGGGTGGTGCGAAACCCGACCCATGCGAACAGGCCTTTCATGAATCGCCGGGATTCGGGCATGGTCAGCAAGGCATCGACCACACAGCGATCCATCAGGCGAAAATCCCCGACATTTTCCGGAAGCGGCTGCTCGGCGATCGTGTTGTGCAGGCGATAGAACCAGTAGGCGGAAGCCTGTTTGGCCCACGTGTCGCTACGACGGTTGATGCGGTGACCGAGTACCACTTCATAGCCCTCTCGCCAGCGCTCGATCATCTGCAAAATGACTTCTGGCGGGTCCTGCAGATCGGCGTCGATCGGCACCACGATCTGCCCGGTGGCGACCTGCAAACCGGCGGACAATGCCGCTTCCTTGCCGAAGTTGCGACTCAGGTCAACGATGCGCAGGCGCGAATCGTGCTGCTGGCGCTCAAGCAGGCGCGCCAGCGTGGCGTCAGTGCTGCCGTCATTGATGAACACCAGCTCAAGCGTGATCAACGCCTGTTGCCCAAAGACCTCATCAATGCGCAGGAGAAAGGCATCGAGGCTGTCCTCCTCGTTAAAAACCGGGACAACCAGCGATAACGTCACTTGGGTGGACAGTTGCGTTCCGTGCTCAGTCAATGGAGTGCTCTTTTTATAGTGATTGTCGGTCGCCAAAAGATCCTGGACGCCATGAGCGCTTCTGTATTAAGCAGTAGCCCTGACGGGGTTGCAAGGGTGAAGCGGCGCTGATCCGGACAATCCAGAGGCTGATCCGACCGCTCTAAGCCGCCGCTTCAGAACGCTCGACCAACGATTGGAAACAAATGAACGATAGCCAAAAAAACCTGCTCCGCTAGCCTTGCATCGATGCGTCACACAGGCTGTCGCACGACTATCGCAGGGAGCGAACTGGATGTATTTCGAGATTTACAGGCAATCCAAAGGCACACCGGGCACCGGTAAAGGACAATGGCGATGGAGGTTGCGGGCGGGTAACCATGAGACCATCGCCAGCGGCGAGTCTTATGTGAACAAGGCGGATTGTCTGCACGTGATCGAGTTGATCAAGGGGGTTCAGGATCAGACCCCGATCAAGGAGATCTGATAGCTGCCGGCAGTACCCGCAGAAACGAAAAAGCCCCGCAGCTTCTCAGCTGCGGGGCTTTTTCCATGTAATGGCGGAGAGATAGGGATTCGAACCCTAGGTACCGGTGAAGGTACAACGGATTTCGAATCCGTCCCATTCGGCCACTCTGGCATCTCTCCAACGGCGCGCATCATAACAACACTTTCGCAGGAAGCGAACCCCCCAAGCGAAATATTTCTGTGCTTTCAGATGCTTGCGTCGGTTAAAGCGGTACGCCCAGACGGTTGGCGACTTCTTCGTAGGCTTCGATGACATCACCGAGGCCCTGACGGAAGCGGTCCTTGTCCATTTTCTTGCCGGTCGCCTTGTCCCACAGACGGCAGCCGTCCGGGCTGAATTCGTCGCCCAGCACGATGGAACCATCGTGGAACACACCGAATTCCAGCTTGAAGTCGACCAGCAGCAGGCCGGCGTCGTCGAACAGCTTGCTCAGGACTTCATTGACCTTGAGCGACAGTTCTTTCATGCGAACCAGTTGCTCGGCGGTACCCCAGCCGAATGCCACGACGTGGGATTCGTTGATGAACGGGTCGCCCTTGGCGTCGTCCTTCAGGAACAGTTCGAAGGTGTAAGGGTTGAGCTTCATGCCCTCTTCGACGCCCAAGCGCTTGACCAGGCTGCCGGCGGCGTAGTTACGCACGACGCATTCGACCGGGATCATGTCGAGCTTCTTCACCAGGCACTCGTTGTCGCCCAGCAATTTGTCGAATTGGGTCGGCACGCCAGCGGCTTCGAGCTTTTGCATGATGAAGGCGTTGAACTTGTTGTTCACCATGCCTTTGCGGTCGAGCTGTTCGATACGCTTGCCGTCGAACGCCGAGGTGTCGTTGCGAAACAGCAGGATCAAACGGTTAGCGTCGTCGGTCTTGTAAACCGACTTGGCTTTGCCGCGGTAGAGTTCTTCACGTTTTTCCATGATGGGCTCCGCTTGCTAAGTAGATGGGCTAGGCGATGTGGCGCCAGTCGAGCCCTGAATCTTGATCGGCCAGTTGCAGCCAGTCCGGGTCGCACCCGAGGGTGTCGACAAAACATTGCCGGGCCAGCTGCGGCAGGTTGTTCTTGCTGCTCAGATGGGCCAGGACCAGGTGTTGCAAGTCTTTCCAGCCCAACTCGGCCACCAGGAATGCCGCCTGATGGTTATTCAAATGTCCCAGCTCGCCGCCTACCCGCTGCTTGAGAAAGTACGGGTAATGACCACGGGCCAGCATGTCACGACAGTGATTGGACTCGATCATCAACGCATCGAGGTCCCGATAGCCGTCCAGCACCTTGTCACAATACGAACCCAGGTCGGTCAACAGGCCGAAGCGCCGCTCACCGTCGCTGAATACATATTGCGTCGGTTCCTGTGCATCGTGGGCCACGGCAATGACACCGATGCTCAAGTCGCCGATTTGCAGCTGTTCGCCGCCGGCCAGAAAGCCTGCGGGTTCAATCGGTTTGCGCATCCCGCGCAAGGTCCCGCGACTGAGGTAGACAGGCAGATTGTAGCGCCGAGACAGCAAACCCACGCCATGCACGTGGTCGGCATGTTCGTGGGTCACGAGTATCGCGCTCAGCTGCGCAGGGTTCACACCCAGGCGCAGCAGGCGTTTTTCGGTTTCCCGCAGAGAAAAACCACAATCCACCAGGACATACGTATCAGCGCTGGCTATCAGCGTGCCGTTCCCTTGACTACCGCTGCCGAGAACGGCAAAACGCATAGGATCAGCCCAGGTTGTCCTGAATCTTGCTCAACACTTTACGCGCCACATCTGCCGGCGCCACGGTGTTGATGTTTTTCTCGACGGTGACCTGGACGTTCTCGCCAACCTTGCTCAGGCGAACCTGATAACGTTCGGCACGGGCGTCCAGCTCTTCCTTGCTCGGCGCACTGCCGAACAGGCTGCTGAAGAAGCCTGGCTTGTCGTCTTTCTTCTCGGCTTTTTCGGCCAGGTTGATGTAGTACAGGCCCAGGCTGCGGTTGATGTCTTCAACGCGCCATTCGCCTTGTTCCAGCGCACGGCCGACGCTCGACCAGGCACGATCCAGGTCGGTGCCGACGTTCAGCACAGGGTTGCCGCTGCCGTCTTCGCTCAGGCTGACACGGCTGGGCGCGTCGAAATCACGCGAAGCCAGCATCGAGACCGAACCGCCCTTTTCAGAGATACGGCTCATGCTCGCGAGCATGTCGTCGACCAGTGCCGCGTCCAGGCCGGTGTTGACCGAACGGTTGGTGAACGCCACGTCAGCGGTGCTGCCGGCAGGACGCTCGGCGCTGACCACATAGACTTCACTGGTGTTGCGCTGCACACCCGGCTCGATGCGCACCCGCACGCGGGTTTCGCTGTCCGTACCGACGCCGGCCGCGCTCAGGCGTTTGCCCATGGCGGCGGACAGTTCGTCGGAATGCTGCCAGGTCGTGGTGAATTCGCCGGTTTGCGGGCGCTGTTCATCCAGGCGGAAGCCGTTGTCCTGGAAGAACTGGACGGCCACAGGCCAGACTTCGGCCGGCGGGTTCTGGGCCAGGATGGAGCTGGACCCGCCGCTCTTCTGCAGGGAGTAGGCGCTGGCGTCGGCAGCTGCTGTCAGCGGCTGCGGCCGAGGTACGACGTATTCGCCCTTGTCGGTGTCATCCGCCACGTTACGCGGGATCGGCAACAGCGGATCCAGACGCTTGGCGGTACGGACGTCCGGTGGCATTTGCATCGGTGCAGTCTGTTGCGCTTCCAGGTAATCGCTACCGCGGTCACGGAAATAACCTTCCGGGCCCCAGACCCATCCGCAGCCACTGGTGCTGGAGATAATCAAGGCAAGTGCGGAAAGTCCGGCCATTCGCTTCATGCGTTGTACTTCCTCAATTAAACCAGGACGCTGCACTGGCGCAGGGCCGAGCGCAGCGTTTCGTGACAAGGTGCGCTCAGCCAGGTCAGCGGCAGGCGAATGCCTTCGTGCATCAGGCCCATTTCAACCAAAGCCCACTTCACCGGAATCGGGTTGGCTTCGATGAACAGGTCCTTGTGCAGCGGCATCAGTTTTTCGTTGATTGCCCGCGCGGTCTCGGCGTCACCCTTGAGGGCGGCCTCGCACAGATCGGCCATTTCACGCGGAGCGACGTTGGCGGTGACGGAAATGTTGCCCTTGCCACCCATCAGGATCAGCTCGACGGCGGTCGGATCATCGCCAGACAGGACGATGAAGTCCTTGCTGACGCCATCGAGGATGGCTTTGGCGCGCTTGAGGTCGCCGGTCGCTTCCTTGATGCCGATGATGTTCGGCACGGTGGACAGGCGGATCACGGTCTCGGCCTGCATGTCGCAGGAGGTGCGGCCGGGAACGTTATAGAGAATCTGCGGGATGTCGACCGCTTCGGCGATGTGCTTGAAGTGCTGGTACAGGCCTTCCTGGGTCGGCTTGTTGTAGTACGGCACGACCAGCAGGCAGGCGTCGGCGCCGGCTTCCTTGGCATTGCGGGTCAGCTCGACGGCTTCGCGGGTCGAGTTGGCGCCGGTACCGGCGATCACCGGAATGCGACCGTTGACCTGCTTGACCACGGCACGGATGACCGCGATGTGCTCGTTGACGTCAAGGGTTGCCGACTCGCCGGTGGTGCCGACGGCGACAATGGCATGGGTGCCGTTTTCAAGGTGGAAGTCCACGAGTTTGCTGAGGCTGTCCCAGTCAAGACGCCCCTGTGCATCCATGGGTGTGACCAGTGCCACCATACTGCCCGCAATCATGAAACCGCTCCTGCCGGAAAAAGAGAGCCGTAATGGTACTGGCGCCAAGATGCTTGCACAAGCGAAGTACTGTGCTGCCGCCATTCCCCTTGGCGCCGGTTTTCGCTACCCTTCAGACTTTGATCGGTACTGATCAGCTTGTACGCCGGGTTCCAGCCTCCCTTTTCGGCCTCCCAGGCCCCGTTCCAGCGTCGCTGCTGCACGCTCCCGCTATATTATGGAGCGAGTTGCGCGCCGCAGCCCGGGGTTTTCTGAATGGGCACGCGCAGGCGCATCCCGACGGCCAACGCCCGTCAACCTACCGACCGCTCATCGCTTTAGGAATGCTGCATGTCCACCCCCACAGTCCGCGAACAATTCCTTGTCATCAGTGCCCTCGGCGCCAACCCCATGGAGCTGACCAACGTCCTGTGCCGCGCCAGCCATGAAAACCGCTGCGCCGTGGTCACCTCCCGCCTGACCCGTCATGGCGAATGCAGTGCGCTGGTCCTCGAGATCTCCGGTAGCTGGGATGCCCTGGCACGCCTGGAAGGCAGCCTGCCAGTGCTGGCCAAGCGGCATGCGTTCACGGTCAACGTGGTACGCAGCGCCGCCCTGGAAAACCGCCCCCAGTCCCTGCCGTACGTCGCTTACGTCAGCTCGGCCTACCGCTCGGACATCATCAACGAGCTGTGCCAGTTCTTCATGGACCACAACGTCGAGCTGGAAAACCTGACCTGCGACACCTATCAGGCTCCGCAGACCGGCGGCACCATGCTCAATGCCACGTTCACCGTGACCTTGCCGCCCGGCGTGCAGATCAGCTGGCTGCGCGATCAGTTCCTGGATTTTGCCGATGCGCTGAACCTGGACGCCCTGATCGAGCCTTGGCGCCCACAGAACCCAATGTAAGGAAGCTTTCATGGCCGTTGCCATCGACCAACCGGTTGCCGATTTCGAAGCCCCCGCCACCAGCGGGCAGACCGTCAGCCTCGCCGGCCTGAAAGGCAAGCAGGCGGTGATCTACTTCTACCCCAAGGACAGCACGCCGGGCTGCACGACCGAGGGGCAAGGCTTTCGCGATCAATACGCAGCGTTCAAGGCCGCCAATACCGAAGTGTTCGGCGTGTCTCGCGACAGCCTGAAATCCCACGAGAACTTCAAGTGCAAGCAGGAGTTCCCCTTCGAGCTGATCAGCGACAAGGACGAAGCCATCTGCCAGCTGTTCGACGTGATCAAGCTGAAAAAGCTCTACGGCAAGGAATACATGGGCGTGGATCGCAGCACGTTCCTGATCGACGCCAAAGGCGTGTTGCGCCAGGAATGGCGCGGCGTGAAGGTGCCGGGGCATGTCGATGCGGTATTGGCGGCTGCCCAGGCCCTCGACAAAGCCTGATTTTTTCGGCGTCTATTCGGGCGCCTTCGCGAGCAAGCCCGCTCCCACAATTAACCGAGTTGTTCAGGCAGGCACGGTCTAATGTGGGAGCGGGCTTGCTCGCGAAGAGGCCATCAGCCTCACTGAAAAAATCAACGCTGACAGTTAAAGCAGCGGCGCCACCACCGGCTCCTTGCGCGGCCAGGCGTCCAGCACGGCCTTGAACAGCGTCGCCAGGGGAATCGCAAAGAACACTCCCCAGAAGCCCCACAGCCCGCCAAACAGCAGCACCGCGCAGATGATCGCCACCGGGTGCAGGTTGACCGCCTCCGAGAACAGCAATGGCACCAGCACGTTGCCATCCAGCGTCTGGATGATCCCGTAAACCGCCATCAGGTAAATGAACTGATCGCTCCAGCCCCACTGGAACAGCGCAATCAGAAACACCGGCACGGTCACCACCACGGCGCCGACATAAGGCACTACCACCGAAATCCCCACCAGCAGTGCCAGCAACGCCGCGTAGTTGAGCTCGAGAACAACGAAGGCGATGTAGGTCACGCCACCGCAAATGAAGATCTCGATGACCTTGCCGCGAATGTAGTTGGCGATCTGCCGGTTCATTTCATGAGCGACCCGGGTGATCAACGCCCGCTCGCGGGGCAGGTAACCGCGCACCCACTGGCCGATCATGGCCCGATCCTTGAGGAAGAAAAACACCAGGATCGGCACCAGCACCAGGTAGATCATGATGTTCACCAGCAAGGGCAGGCTCGACAGCGAAAACGTCAGCGCCCACTGGCCGAACTTGCCGATTTCGCCCCGCGCCACCTCGATTGCCCGCAACACTTGCTCATCGGAGACCAGGTGCGGGTAGCGCTCGGGCAGCAGCAGCAACAGCGACTGCCACTTGGCAAGCATGCCGGGCAACTCGTTGAACAACGTGATCAGCTGGTGCCACAGCAACGGCACGACCACCACGATGAAGACCAGCAACACCCCCATGAACAACGCAAAGACCAGCCCCACCGCGGCCCACCCCGGCACGCGCAGGCGCTCGAGAGCCACCACCAGCCCCTGCATCAGGTACGCCAGCACCATCCCGGCGAGCACCGGCGCCAGCATACCGCCCAGGGTCAGCACGGCGGTGAACGCCAGAAACAGCAGGACAGCCAGCACCACCGCCTCTTCATCGGAGAAATAGCGCTGAATCCAGTCGCGTAACACTTTGAACATCAATAATCCTTAGGAGCAAACGCAGCCGATTTCAGGCTTTTTTCAACCAGTAGCGGTAAACACCCGCCTCATCTTCTTCACGAAGCAGGGTATGACCGGCCAAACGGGCAAAGGTGCGGAAGTCGCGCTGCGAACCTGCATCGGTGGCGATGACCTTGAGTACCGCTCCACTGACCATCCGGTTGAGTTCCATCTTGGCCTTGAGCAACGGCAACGGGCAATTCAGGCCACTGGCGTCCAGTTCAACGTCATGGGCTACAGCGTCGGTCATTGCATCACTCCGGGTCAGGTGGTTGAGTTGCCTAGAATATCTGGTCGCAACGCCGGTGTCCGGCTACAGTAAGGTCTTTGTCGACTAAGGCTTTGTGCATGACATTTTTGCGCCCTACCCTGCTGACGCTCGCTTGCCTGCTCGCCTCACCGGGCTTCGCCGACGACTTGCCGTCACTCGGCGACGCCAGCTCTGCCATTGTCTCACCGCAACAGGAATACCAGCTCGGCCGTGCCTGGCTGGCAATGTTG
The DNA here is from genome assembly GCF_050432945.1 of Pseudomonas sp. 18173. Taxonomy (NCBI): domain Bacteria; kingdom Pseudomonadati; phylum Pseudomonadota; class Gammaproteobacteria; order Pseudomonadales; family Pseudomonadaceae; genus Pseudomonas; species Pseudomonas sp. 18173. The sequence goes on along the minus strand of NZ_JBKFTN010000007.1, from coordinate 150,365 downwards.
CGCAGCCAGGTTGCGCAGCTCAACGATCCGCAGCTCAAGGATTACGTGGAATCCAGCGTTTACCGACTGGTTGAGACCAGCCAGGTCACTGACCGGCGCCTGGAGTTCATCCTGATCAACAGCCCGCAGCTCAACGCCTTTGCGGCGCCTGGCGGGATCGTCGGGGTCAACGGCGGCCTGTTCCTCAATGCCCAGACCGAAGGCGAATATGCCTCGGTACTGGCGCACGAACTGGCTCACTTGTCGCAGCGCCACTTTGCCCGGGGCGTCGAAGCGCAGCAACGCATGCAAGTACCGATGATGGCTGCATTGCTGGCCGGTATCGTGATGGCAGCCGCGGGCGGCGGTAACGCCGGGATCGCGGCCATTGCCGGCACGCAGGCAGCGGCCATCCAGGAACAACGGCGATTCTCCCGCCAGAACGAACAGGAAGCCGATCGCATCGGCATTCTCAATCTGCAAAAGGCCGGTTATGACCCGCGGTCGATGCCCACCATGTTCGAACGCTTGATGCGCCAGTACCGCTACGATGCCAAGCCGCCGGAATTCCTGCTGACTCACCCGGTCACCGAATCGCGTATCGCCGACACCCGCAACCGTGCCGAACAGGCGCCACAGGGTGGCATCGAAGACAGCATGCGCTATCAACTGATCCGCGCGCGCGTCCAGCTGATCTATGAAGAAACCCCGGGGCTCGGCGCCAAGCGCTTCCGCGCCCTGCTCGACGAGAACCCGAAAAACGACGTGGCACGCTACGGCCTGGCGATCGCCCAGATCAAGGGCGGTCAACTGAACGAAGCGCGGGAAAACCTCAAGCAACTGCTGACCAAGGCACCCAACGAAATCATCTACAACCTGGCCCAGGTGGATCTGGACATCACCAACAATCGCCTGCCGGATGCCCAGTCCCGGGTTGACCGGCTGATAACCCAGTTCCCCGGCAACTACCCGCTGAATCAGGTGCGCGTCGACCTGCTGCTCAAGCAGAACCGCACCGGTGAAGCGGAGAAAGCCCTCGAAGGCCTGCTCAAGTCGCGTCCGGACGACCCGGACGTGTGGTATCAGGTGGCCGAGACGCGCGGCCTGTCAGGCAACATCATCGGTCTGCATCAGGCTCGCGCCGAGTATTTTGCGCTGGTCGGGGACTACAAGCAGGCCATCCAGCAACTGGACTTCGCCAAGCGCAAGGCCGGCAGCAACTTCCCGCTGTCGTCGCGGATCGACGCGCGACAACGCGAACTGATGGAACAAGAGCGCATGATCAAGGACATGATGGGCTGACACCTTCGGAGACAAGAAGTCCGGACATAAAAAAACCGCCTCTTTCGAGGCGGTTTTTCATTCAGCCGACAACCGGGTTATTCAGCCAGTTTGAAGGTGATGAAGCTCGCACGACCCTGACGCAGAACCCGCATCGACACCGAGCGGTTCTTTGGCAGCGCCTTGGCGATGTCCGCGAACTCCTTGGTGGAACCAATGGCCTGGTTGTTCAGGTGGGTGATCACATCACCCGGCTGCAAACCGATCATGGCGGCTGGACCGTCCTGCACTTCCTTGATCAGCACACCACCCTTGAGGTCGTAGGTTTTCTTTTGCTCGTCAGTCAGCTCGACCACGGAAACCCCGAGGCGATTGCTGCTGCGCTCGATGCTGGATTTCGGCAGCGCATCCAGCTCCTTGCCTTCTTCCGGAATCGCACCGACCGTCAGCTCGACGTTCTTGCGCTTGCCTTCACGAATCACTTCCAGATTGGCCTTGGAGCCGGCCTTCAATGCGCCAACGAGATGCGGCAGGTCGGCCGACATGACGATTGGCTGACCGTTCATGCTCAGGATCACGTCGCCAACCTGCAGGCCACCCTTGGCAGCCGGGCCATCATCCTGGATCTGGGCAACCAGCGCACCCGCCGGTTTCTCCAGGCCGAACGACTCGGCCAGGTCTTTGCTCACTTCCTGAATCACCACACCCAGCCAGCCACGGCTGACCTTGCCACCGGATTTCAGCTGATTGGAAACATCCATGGCCACGTCGATCGGGATTGCAAACGACACCCCCATGAAGCCACCGGAGCGGGTATAGATCTGCGAGTTGATCCCGACCACCTCACCGTTCAGGTTGAACAGTGGGCCACCCGAGTTACCCGGGTTGATCGGCACGTCGGTCTGGATGAACGGCACGTAGTTTTCGTTCGGCAGGCTGCGACCGACGGCACTGACGATGCCTTGGGTCACCGTGTGGTCAAAGCCGAATGGCGAACCGATCGCGACAACCCACTGTCCGGCCTTCAGGTCCTGGGATTTGCCGAGCTTGAGCACGGGCAGATCCTTGCCTTCGATTTTCAGCAGCGCCACGTCGGAACGTGGATCGGTACCGATCAGCTTGGCTTTCATTTCGCTGCGATCAGCCAGGCGAACGAGGATTTCGTCAGCATCGGCGATCACGTGGTTGTTGGTCAGGATGTAGCCATCGGTAGAGATGATGAAACCAGAGCCCAGGGAAGTGGCCTCACGCTGACGATCGCGGGGTGAGCGCGATTGCGGCGGCATGCCCCGCTCGAAGAATTCGCGCAGCATTGGCGGCAAACCTTCGAGGTCGGGCATTTGCTGGCTGACTTTGCGATCCGGCAGCTTTTGCGTGGTACTGATGTTCACGACCGCAGGCGAGGCCTGTTCGACCAGTTGAGTAAAGTCTGGCAGTTCGACCGCCTGGGCGGTGACCGCCTGACCGAGCACCAGCACGGTGGCAATGATGGAAAGGTAGGACTTCAAGCGTGGTATCGACATACGGCTCCCGTTACGACGAGCATGGTTAAGCGATATGGAGCAAGGAACACCGGGAACAATACGCCGGTATTTTTGTTCCGGGAACAACAAACAAGGCCAGAGCCGAGGGGCTCTGACCTATAAGAAATTTAAGGGGATTTTGCAAATTGAAATGCTCACGAAACATTTCGATTTCAGCTCACTGCTTGGCTGCAGCGGCGTCGGTGCGCATCGAAAGCGCTATCCGCTCAGCAGTACCGACCGGTATCTCGCCGACGACGGTCACCATCATGTCACCCTGTGCCGTGGTCAAGCGCCGGGAAACCGCAACGGTCGGCCCCAACTGAGTACGGGTATCGGTGACTGTAGCGCCATTCAATGGCTCGAGGAACACCGAAAAACGCGCCAGGCCATCGTCATACATCAGGCTATTGACCTGGGTTTTGGTCTCCGGATCCTTGCGAGCGGTGCTGCTGGTCAGTTCGAAGCCCGGCGGCAGCCAGTCGGATCGCCAGACCTGGGCAGTCTTGACGGCAGAAGCCTTGTCGCTTTCGAGGTTGACCGGCTTGCAATCGCCACTGGCCTGCAGGTCGCTTTCGGAGGGTACTTCAGCGGTCTTCAGCTCCGTGAACTGGAAACGCTCCAGCAACCGCCCCTTGTCGTCCAACAGCAAAGACTTCAGTGGCAGGCCGGTTTCCTTGTCCAGATGCAGTTCAAAACCGTAGCGGTGTTGATCGCGAGGTGTCAGCGTAACGATCACTGCAGGACGCCCGGCGACACGCGACTTGCCGACGACAGCGAGGTCATACCAATTCTTGAGCTTTTGCGGATCGAGTGCACGGGCTGCGGAGTTGGGGGAGTCCCCAAGCCCTGCTATCAGTGTGCCGCTGACGCATTGAGTTTGCCCATCAATGCGCACGACTTCCTGGTCTGAACCGTCGAGCTGGATCAATCGCTCGCGAACCTTTCCATCCTGGACACGGTGCCAGATCTTATGGGTAGAAAAACTACCGTTACGCTCGTAGACGAAAGTACCCTTGAAGCTTTGCTGTTGCTCTGCCTGGCCCAGGCGGGTCAACCAGTCCTGGGCATCATCGGCGTGGGCTGGAACGATGAACCAGCCGCTGAGCAGAAGCGAAAGTAGAGGTATGGCGCGCATGCTCCTCCTTAACGGTTTTCCAGGCTTGCGGCACGAGCGTAAGGCAACGCGCTCTCAGTACCTTTCAGTGCAGCCTGTTGTGCATGTTGGCGCAAGTAACCTGGCAGACGCTGATCGTGCCAGCCTGGCTGACCTTGCAAAACGCCGTTGGCCATTGGGCCGTTGGCTTGCGAACTCTCATTGTAGCCTGCCAGAACGGCCGGGCCTTTTACTTGAGGAACGGCAAGTGCCGGTTGGCTGGATTGCTGGGCCAGTTCGGCACCGGCGATCTCATCCTGGTTGTACAGACGCACACCGGCCAGCACCGCCAGGGTCACGGAAGCCGCGACCGCCAGTCGACCCAGGCTGCGCCATGGACCGCGGGAAGCTTTTGCCGGTACGGCTTCGTCAGCCAGGGCAGCAGAAACAGCCGCAGCGATGTCCAGACGTGGAAGCAGCAGATCCTTGTGCATCACTGCCCGAGCGATCTGATAACGAGCCCAGGTATCACGGGTTTCAACATCGTCGCAGGCATTCAATACCCGACGCAATTCCAATTCGTCCGCTTCGTTATCCATCACTGCGGACAGCGATTCCTGCAGGGCTTCACGACTCATGGCGTTCCTCTCTTGGCTGTCGCCGCTGTCTTTAGTTTTCCTGCAACAACGGCTGCAGGGCTTTGTCGATGGCCTCCCGGGCGCGGAAGATCCGGGAGCGCACGGTGCCTACCGGACATTGCATGACGCTCGCAATGTCCTCGTAACTCAGACCATCAAACTCACGTAAAGTTAACGCCGTACGCAAATCTTCCGGCAGTTGCTGAATGGTTCGATGGACGGTGCCTTCGATCTCATCCCGCAGCAAAGCCCGTTCTGGCGACTCGAGATCCTTGAGGCCATGATCGCCATCGTAGAACTCTGCATCCTCGGAACTGACATCGCTATCCGGCGGCCGACGGCCGCGTGAAACCAGATAGTTTTTCGCCGTGTTGATGGCGATGCGGTAAAGCCACGTATAAAACGCGCTGTCTCCGCGAAAATTTCCAAGTGCACGGTATGCCTTGATAAAGGCTTCTTGTGCCACATCCTGGGCTTCATGGGTGTCGTGCACGAAACGCACGATCAACCCGAGAATTTTGTGCTGGTATTTCAGCACTAGCAGATCGAAAGCACGCTTGTCGCCGCGTTGAACGCGTTCGACCAGTTGCTGATCCTCTTCCTGGGTTAGCATGAACACTCCTCGATGAGCTCGGAGGAGGCTTGCAGAACTAAACGACCAGACTTGCAAACATAGACTCGGGCTTTTCGCAAAAGTTCTCCCCCTCCAGGCAAGTTTCCTGCGGGCTCTGATTTGGCACGCACGAAAAGCGCAGCGCGAGTTGACCCGGCTGCGCGAATAATCTTGTCATCGGATTCTTCGGCAAGGATCGAAGCGCAATTCCTCACTGAAGCCGACGCTGTCCCTTGTTTCAGGCATCCGTCTATTGATCTTGGCCCTTTGGCAAAAGTTCCAAATATTTATAGCTGCGCCGAAGCGACATTGTGCAACCGTGAAGCGAAAATGACTGTTAAATCGGCGATACAGTCATTCTCGCGCCCAACGGGCAGAAAAACATCCGACGAAGCGACCGATGTTTTGCGTCACAGTAGTTTCACAATGCCATGCTGGCTCGGGTATTGTGCCGCTCCCCCCCTCTATATACTAGTGGGCTGTACGGCCGGATTGACTCGCCAGTCCGGTTGCGCCACCCCCGATCCGGGTCGCTTTGAGCGGAATCCTGAAATGAGCCAACAGTTTCAACACGATGTTCTGGTAATTGGCAGCGGTGCTGCCGGCTTGAGCCTTGCGCTGACCTTGCCCGGTCATTTGCGCATTGCCGTTCTGAGCAAGGGCAGCCTCGCCAATGGCTCGACTTTCTGGGCCCAGGGCGGCGTTGCCGCCGTGCTGGATGACACCGATACCGTTGAATCCCATGTCGATGACACACTCAATGCCGGTGGCGGCCTGTGCCATGAAGACGCCGTGCGTTTTACCGTTGAGCACAGCAAGGAAGCGATTCAATGGCTGATCGACCAGGGCGTGCCCTTTACCCGCGATGAACACGCGAGCAACGAAGATGGCGGGTTCGAGTTTCACCTGACCCGCGAAGGCGGTCACAGCCATCGGCGCATCATTCACGCCGCCGATGCCACGGGCGCGGCCATTTTCACCACCCTGCTCGACCAGGCCAGGAAAAGACCGAACATCGAACTGCTGGAACAGCGGGTAGCGGTTGACCTGATCACGGAGAAACGCCTGGGACTCGAAGGTGATCGCTGTCTCGGCGCTTACGTGCTCAATCGCAGCACCGGCGAAGTCGATACCTATGGTGCCCGTTTCGTGATCCTCGCCTCCGGTGGAGCGGCCAAGGTCTACCTGTACACCAGTAACCCCGACGGCGCCTGTGGCGATGGCATCGCCATGGCGTGGCGCTCGGGCTGCCGGGTGGCGAACCTGGAATTCAATCAGTTCCACCCCACTTGCCTGTATCACCCGCAAGCCAAGAGCTTCCTGATCACCGAAGCCCTGCGAGGCGAAGGCGCCCACCTTAAGCTGCCCAACGGCGAGCGCTTCATGCAGCGCTTCGATCCACGGGCAGAGCTGGCGCCTCGGGACATCGTCGCCCGGGCCATCGACCATGAAATGAAGCGCCTGGGCGTCGACTGCGTCTACCTGGACATCAGCCACAAGCCCGAAGCGTTCATCAAGACGCACTTCCCGACGGTGTACGAACGCTGCCTGGAATTTTCCATCGACATCACCAAACAGGCGATTCCGGTGGTCCCGGCGGCGCACTACACCTGCGGCGGCGTGATGGTCGATCAACAGGGCCGCACCGATGTGCCAGGGCTGTACGCCATTGGCGAAACCAGTTTCACCGGCCTGCACGGCGCCAACCGCATGGCCAGCAACTCGCTGCTGGAATGTTTCGTTTATGCCCGTTCGGCGGCCGCGGACATTATCGGGCAGCTGCCCACGATTTCGATGCCAGCCCCCCTTCCCGCGTGGGATGCGAGCCAGGTCACCGACTCCGATGAAGACGTGATCATTGCGCACAACTGGGATGAACTGCGGCGATTCATGTGGGACTACGTTGGCATCGTGCGCACCAACAAGCGCCTGCAACGGGCGCAACACCGCGTGCAACTGTTGCTGGATGAAATCGACGAGTTCTACAGCAACTACAAGGTCAGCCGGGATCTGATCGAGCTGCGCAACCTGGCCCAGGTGGCCGAGCTGATGATTCTGTCAGCCATGGAGCGCAAGGAAAGCCGTGGCCTGCATTACACCCTCGACTACCCGGACATGTTGCCGGTCGCGCTGGACACTATTCTGGTGCCGCCCACCTACGTCGGCTGAATTTGAGCCGCACCCGCAGGCGTCGGTGCACATCCGCCGCCTGCGCATCCCGGGGCACGCAAATGGACCTGACCCGGTGCTCGCCACGCAAACGAAAACGCAGTACCACCACCAACGGCAGCGCCAGGCTGTCCGGCCTCAGTTGCACAGGCTGCCAACCCTTGGCCCGACTCCACAATTGCCAGCCATCGGCATCGCGCCGCAAGCCGCAAAAAGCCTGCGGGTGCGTCAGCAGGATCTGCCGGGGTAACAGCCAGGCTCCGTGAGCCACACACAGCAAGGCGCCGAGCAAGCTGGCCCAGAGTGGAATCGACAGTAGACACAACGAACCCAGCGCGAACAGCTGGGCCAGGAGGTACGCCGCCAGCAACTGCCGTGAGGCATGCCAGCGGCATTCGAACCCGTTACTTGGGCTGGACACGATCCAGGATCATGCGAACCATGCGTTGCAGCTCGGGATCTTCGGATTCGCTGCGTTCCATGAACCAGCCGAACATGTCCTGATCCTCACACGTCAGCAGTCGGACGTACAACGCGCGATCCACCTCGTTGAGCGTTGCGTAAACCTCTTTCGTGAACGGCACCAGCAACACGTCAAGCTCAAGCATGCCGCGGCGGCTGTGCCAAAAGAGGCGGTTCAGTTCAACATCTTCGACCATGGAGCGCTCCTCAAATAGGCCGCAAGTATACAGGCCCGCGCCCCGTCGAACAGTCGGCTTTGGTCGGCACCGGCGATCCTTTGTGAACTACCCATTTCGAAGGCGCCCCCTTATGATGTCCGCCAGACTCTTTACCCTGCGATGACCCATGGCCGATTCTGCTTTTTTCTGCACGCTTTCTCATGAAGGTGTTCTCGCGGTCCGCGGCGCGGACGCCAGCAAATTCCTGCAAGGCCAACTGACCTGCAATCTCAACTACCTGAGCGATTCCCGGGCCAGCCTCGGTGCGCGCTGCACGCAAAAAGGCCGGATGCAATCGAGTTTCCGCATCCTGCTCGAAGGTGACGGCGTAGTCCTGGCCATGGCCAGCGAATTGCTCGAACCGCAACTGGCGGACCTGAAAAAATACGCGGTGTTCTCCAAGTCGAAACTGACCGACGAAAGTGCCGCCTGGGTCCGCTTCGGCGTTGACCATGGCGATGCTGCGCTGATCAGCCTCGGCCTGGACCTGCCGGCAGCAACCGACAGCGTCGTGCGCAACGACGGGCTGATCGCCATCCGTGTCTCGCCGGAACGCGCCGAGTTGTGGGTCGCCGCCGATCAAGCCGATGCGGTCAAGGGCAAGCTGTCGGCCGTGCTCAGCGAAGGCGATCTGAACCAGTGGCTACTGGGCCAGGTCCGCGCCGGGATCGGCCAGGTCATGCCCGGCACCCGCGAGTTGTTCATCCCGCAGATGCTCAACCTGCAAGCGGTCGGCGGCGTGAGCTTCAAGAAAGGTTGCTACACCGGGCAGGAAATCGTTGCGCGGATGCAGTACCTGGGCAAGCTCAAGCGTCGCCTGTATCGCCTGCAACTGGTTGCCGGCGAACAGCCTGAACCGGGTACCCCGCTGTTTTCCCCGACCCACGGCAGTTCGATCGGCGAAGTGGTGCTGGCTGCCCGCGCCGGGCAAGACATCGAACTCCTGGCGGTGTTGCAAGCCGAAGCAGCAGAGAGTGGAGACATCCACCTGGGCGCGCTCGAAGGGCCGTCCTTGCAGCTGCTCGACCTGCCTTATGAACTGGACCGCGATCGCGAAATCCAGCAATAACGGCAGCACTTGGCGCGACACCTAGAGAGACTAAATGAGCGAGCTGGCGGAAAAGGTCCAACAGGATTTGGTTGAGGCCATCAATAACGATGACCTGGTTCTGCCAACGTTACCGGAAGTGGCCCTGCAAATTCGCAAGGCCGCGGAAAACCCGGAAGTCAGCGTCAGTACCCTGAGCAAAGTGATCGGCCGTGATACCGCACTGTCGGCACGCTTGATCAAAGTGGTCAACAGCCCACTGTTGCGCGCGACCCAGGAAGTGACCGATCTGCATACCGCGATCACTCGCCTGGGCATCAACTACAGCTGCAATCTGGCGATCGGCCTGGTCATGGAGCAGATTTTCCATGCCCGGTCCGAGGTGGTGGAACAGAAGATGCGCGATGTCTGGCGTAAAAGCCTGGAAATCGCCGGCGTCAGCTACGCCTTGTGCCGCCGCTACACCCGGCTCAAACCCGATCAGGCGGCCCTTGGCGGGCTGGTACACCAGATCGGCGTGCTGCCGATCCTGACCTACGCCGAAGATCACTATGAGCTGCTGTCCGACCCGGTCAGCCTCAACCATGTCATCGACCAGATTCATCCACTGATCGGCGAAAAACTGCTCAGGGTCTGGGAGTTTCCCGACATGCTGGTGCAAGTGCCGCGGCTATACCTGAACTTCAAACGCCAGTCTGCGCAGGTCGACTATGTGGATCTGGTGCAGGTGGCCAGCCTGTATTGCCTGCAGGACACCGATCATCCGCTGGCCCGTACCGATGCGTTGAATGTGCCGGCGTTCAGGACGCTCGGAGTCGATTTTGACGACGAGGCGATGTGCGCCGATCTGGAAGAAACACGCACGATGTTTTATTGATCCAGAACCGCGTTGCCCCCTTCGCGAGCAAGCCCGCTCCCACATTGAACCGAGTCGCCGCAGATCAAATGTGGGAGCGGGCTTGCTCGCGAAGGGGCCTGAACAGGCGCTGCATCACTCCCCCGCAATAAAACTCACCCGCACCTTCAACCCTGCGTGCTCTCCATCATGCAGACTGATCTGTGCCAGGTGCGCGCGACAGATCTCGCCGACAATCGCCAAGCCCAATCCGGAACCGGCCACTTGCTGGTTGCGTCGGTAAAAGCGTTCGAACACCCGACTGCGCTCCTCAACCGGGATACCCGGTCCGTCATCCTCGACTTCCAGCACGGCGGGGGCCGAGACGCGCAGAATCACGTTGCCGCCTGGCGGCGTGTGAGCCAGTGCGTTATCCACCAGATTGCTCAGCAGTTCGTTCAGTAGCGTCGGCTCGCCCCGCAACCAGACAGGCTCGTCCGCTTCCAGCGCCAGGGCGATGCCGCGCTTGTGGGCCAAGGGTGCCATGGCCATGCCCAGCTCCCGGGCCAACTGACTCAGGTCGAGTAACTGCGCGCCACCCTCGGCAATCGCCCGGGCGCCATTTTCGACCCGCGCCAGGGACAGCAACTGATTGGCCAGATGGGTCAGGCGATCGGTGTTCTGGGCGGCGGTCTCCAGCGTGCTGCGCCAGGTGTCGGGCTCGGCCGAGCGCATGCCCAGCTCCAGGCGCGCCTTGAGTGCTGCCAACGGCGTGCGCAGTTCGTGGGCGGCATCGGCAATGAATTGCGCCTGCTTCTCGAACTGGCCGCGCAAGCGCTCGGTAAAGTGATTGAGTGCGCGCACCAGCGGCCACAGTTCGCGCTGCACTTCCACCAACGGCAAAGGGCGCAGATCGTCCGGCTGGCGTTCTTCCACCGCCGTGCGCAAGCGCTCCAGCGGGCGCAACGCGGCACTTACCGCGAACCACACCAGCATCAGCGCACCGATTGCCAGCATGCCCAGGCGCAGCAACGTATCCGCCGCCAGGCTACGGGCCATGCTGACGCGCGCTTCATCGGTTTCCGCCACGCGGATTTCCGCCATGCCGTTCATGTTCGGCTCGCTCACCGGCTTGAGCAGGCTCACCACGCGCACGTTCTGCCCGCGGTACTGGGCGTTGTAGAAACGTGCCAGCGCCGGATAGTCATCGGTGCGCGGCGTTCCCGGCGGTGGCGCCGGCAGGTTTTCGTAACCGGAAATCAGCTTCTGATTGATGTCGTTGACCAGGTAGAAAATTCGCCCGGCACTGTCGTAGGCAAACGTATCGAGGGCCACGTAGGGCACGTCGGCACTCAGGCTGCCATCGCGCTGGGAGACACCGGCGGCAATGGTCCGCGCCGAGGCCAGCAGAGTCCGGTCATAGGCCGTGTCGGCGGCTTCACGACCGTTCCAGTAGGCGCTCAACCCGCTGGCCAGCATCAACACCACCAGCAATAGCGCCAGGTTCCACAGCAACCGCCAGCGCAGGCTGCTGGGCTTATGCATCGCGGCTTTCCAGCAAGTAACCGAGGCCCCGGAACGTCACGATGGCGACCGGCTGGCCATCGAGTTTCTTGCGCAGGCGGTGCACGTAGATTTCGATCGCATCGGGGCTGGCCTCTTCATCGAGACCGAACACTTGCGACGCCAGTTGCTCCTTGCTCATCACCCGACCGGGGCGCGCGATCAGGGCTTCGAGTACGGCTTGCTCGCGGGAGGTCAGGGTCAGCAATTCTTCGCCAAGGGTGAAACGCCGGGTTTCCAGGTCATAGGCCAGCACACCGCAACGCTGAATGCGCTCACCGCCCAGCACGCTGCGGCGCAACAGGGCTTTGACCCGGGCTTCGAGTTCGGTCAGTTCGAACGGCTTGGCCAGATAGTCGTCGGCGCCGAGGTTGAGGCCGTGGACCCGGTCCTTGACGTCGCTGCGGGCGGTCAGCATCAACACCGGCAGGTTCTTGCCCCGTGCCCGCAGGCGCGCCAGCACTTCGAAGCCATCCATGCGCGGCAAGCCGACGTCGAGGATCGCCATGGCGTATTCCTCGCTGCCCAGCGCCAGGTCGGCCGCCACGCCATCGTGCAGGACGTCCACGGTCAGCCCGGTGGCCTTGAGTGCCTGGGCGACACTTTCGGCGAGCTGCAGATGGTCTTCGACGAGCAGGACACGCATGGATCTTTACCTCATTCAGGGATGGTCGACGCCATTCTTTGGCGCGGAGTTTACAGCCGCAACCGCCGCTGTGAAGCCTGAAAACCGTGAAAGTCAGCTGAAAGCCTAGCGAAAGGTTAGCCCGTTACAGTCCAGCCACGGACAGTTTCGACTGCCGTCGCTGCGGCCACACAGCGATACGAAAAACGCCTCGAAGCGTTTTCGACAAATAAGAACAATAAACGGAGTAAGTCATCCATGCAGTCCTTGCAGACCCAGGCTATCGCGCCTGCCCGCCTCTCCCGTTTCAGCCACACTGCGCTTGCCAGCGCTGCCGCCCTTGCCGGTTTTTCACCTTTGAGCCACGCCGCATTCTTCGAAGACAGCTCGGCCACTTTCGAAACCCGCAACATGTACTTCAATCGCGATTTTCGCGACGGTACCAGTGCCCAGCAATCCAAGCGTGACGAGTGGGCCCAGGGTTTCATGCTCAATCTGAAATCAGGCTACACCGACGGCACCGTGGGGTTCGGTGTCGATGCGCTGGGCATGCTGGGGGTCAAGCTCGATTCGAGCCCGGACCGCACCGGTACCGGCCTGCTGCCGACCGACGATGGGCGCGCCGTCGACGAATACTCCAAGCTCGGCCTGACCGGCAAAGTGAAAATCTCCGCCAGTGAGCTGAAGATCGGCAGCCTGATCCCGGAACTGCCGATCCTCAAGCCCAACGACGGGCGCATCCTGCCGCAGACCTTTGAAGGCGGCATGCTGACCTCCAAGGAGATCAAGAACCTGACCTTCACCGGCGGGCGCCTGGACAAGGCCAAGGATCGCGACAGCACCGACTTCGAGGACGTCGCCCTCAACAACAAGAACAGCCGTTTCGCCGGAACGGTGGCTGGCGAGCACTTCGACTTTGGCGGCGTGGACTACAAGTTCACCGACAGGATCACCGGCAGCTACCACTTCGCGCAGCTCGGTGAAGTCTACAACCAGCACTATCTCGGGCTGGTTGCCTCGCAGCCGTTCGGCCCCGGCACCTTCGCCAGCGACCTGCGGTTTGCCATCAGTGACGACCAGGGCGAGGCCCGTGGCGGCAAGATCGACAACAAGTCCCTCAACGGCCTGGTGAGCTACGCCCTGAGCGGGCACAAGTTCAGTGCGGGCTACCAGCACATGTCCGGCGACAGCGCGTTTCCGTATGTGGATGGCACCGACCCGTACCTGGTGAACTTCGTGCAGATCAACGACTTTGCCGGTGCCCAGGAGCACTCCTGGCAAGCGCGTTATGACTTCGACTTCGTCACCCTCGGCGTCCCCGGCCTGAGCTTCATGAGCCGTTACGTGAGCGGCGACAACATCAAGCTCAAGAACGGTGACGAAGGCAAGGAATGGGAACGCAACAGCGAGATCAAATATGTAGTACAAAGCGGCGCGCTCAAGGATGTCGCCGTGCGCCTGCGCAATGCCACCTACCGTTCCAACTACTCCGCTCGCGATGCCGATGAAGTGCGTCTGCTGGTGAGCTATAGCGTTGCCCTTTGGTAATTCAGTACGTCCATAACAACAACTCCCAAGGAGACTTGAATGAACCTGTCAATGCGTAAGATTGCCCTCGCCGCCAGCGTCCTGCTGTTCACCGGCCAGGCGCTCGCCGAACCCAAGCGCCCGGAATGTATCGCCCCGGCCTCGCCCGGCGGTGGCTTCGACCTGACCTGCAAACTGGCGCAAAGCGCGCTGGTCAACGAAAAACTGCTGACCAAACCGATGCGCGTGACCTACATGCCCGGCGGTGTCGGCGCGGTGGCGTACAACGCGGTGGTCGCCCAGCGTCCGGCCGATGCCGGCACCCTGGTGGCCTGGTCCAGCGGCTCGCTGTTGAACCTGGCCCAAGGCAAGTTCGGCCGCTTCGATGAAAGCAACGTGCGCTGGCTGGCCGCCGTTGGCACCAGCTATGGCGCCATCGCGGTGAAAAGCGATTCGCCCTACAAGACCCTCGACGATCTGGTCCAGGCACTGAAGAAAGATCCGAGCAAGGTGGTGATCGGTTCCGGCGGCACCGTCGGCAGCCAGGACTGGATGCAAACCGCGCTGATCGCCAAGGCCGCCGGGATCAACCCACGCGACCTGCGCTACGTGGCCCTCGAAGGCGGCGGTGAAATTGCCACCGCTCTGCTCGGTGGCCACATCCAGGTCGGCAGCACCGACATCTCCGACTCGATGCCGCACATCCTCAGCGGTGACATGCGCCTGCTGGCGGTGTTCTCCGACAAGCGTCTGGACGAGCCGGAAATGAAAAACATCCCGACGGCCCGCGAGCAAGGCTACGACATCGTCTGGCCGGTGGTGCGCGGCTTCTACCTCGGGCCAAAGGTCAGCGACGAAGACTACGCCTGGTGGAAAGCCGCCTTCGACAAACTGCTGGCCTCCGAAGACTTCGCCAAACTGCGCGATCAGCGCGAGCTCTTCCCCTTCGCCATGACCGGCCCGGAACTGGACACCTACGTGAAGAAGCAGGTCGCGGACTACAAAGTGCTGGCCAAAGAGTTCGGCCTGATCCAGTGATCGTCTCTGTCTAGCGGCTGCGACTCCGTTCGGCGGGGTCGCAGCACAGGAGTTCCTCATGCTCTTACAACGCATTTTTGCTTCGGTGCTGTTGCTGGCCTGCCTCAGCCTGGTGGCGATGGCCTGGCCCTACCAGGCACCTTTTTCCTACGAACCGATCGGCCCGCGAGCCTTCCCCCTGCTGATGCTCGGACTGATGGGCCTGGCGCTGGTGTACATGGTGTATCGCCCCTCACCCATCAAACACACCGAAGAAGATCCGCCAATGGATCGCGAAACCCTGAACAAGATCGGTGTTTGCGTGCTGTTGCTGCTGGTCTTCGCCGGGCTGTTCGAACCGCTGGGTTTCATCCTCAGCAGCATGCTGGTCGGCATTCCCATGGCTCGCCTGTACGGCGGGCGCTGGCTGCCGGGCGCGGTGATCATCAGCCTGATGAGCGTCGGCCTGTACCTGCTGTTCGACAAAGTCATGGACGTGCCACTGCCTCTGGGCCTGCTCGACGTTCTGGAGAACTGATATGGATACGCTTGGTTACTTGAGTCACGGCTTCGGCGTCGCACTGACCCCTTACAACCTGGTGACCGCACTCAGCGGTACCCTGATCGGCACGGTCGTCGGCCTGCTGCCGGGGCTGGGGCCGATCAATGGCGTGGCGTTGCTGATCCCGATCGCCTTCGCCCTGGGCCTGCCGCCGGAATCGGCATTGATCCTGTTGGCCGCGGTCTACCTGGGCTGCGAATACGGCGGCCGGATCAGTTCGATCCTGCTGAACATCCCAGGCGAAGCCTCCACCGTCATGACCACCCTCGACGGCTACCCGATGGCCCGTCAAGGTTTGGCAGGTGTCGCGCTGTCGCTGTCGGCCTGGAGTTCGTTCATCGGCGCTTTCATTGCGACCTGCGGCATGGTGGTGTTCGCGCCAATGCTGGCGAAATGGGCGATTGCCTTCGGCCCGGCGGAATACTTCGTGCTGATGGTGTTCGCGATTGTCTGCCTCGGCGGCATGGCCGGGGATCGACCGTTGAAGACGTTTATCGCGGCGTTGATCGGGCTGTTCCTGTCCACCGTCGGCATCGATGCCAACAGCGGCGTGTACCGCTTCACCGGCGACAACATCCACCTCACCGACGGCATCCAATTCGTGGTGCTGGTGCTGGGCCTGTTCTCCATCAGCGAAATCCTCTTGCTGCTGGAAAAAACCCACCGTGGCCAGGAAGCCTTCCAGGCGACCGGGCGGATGCTGTTCAACTTCAAGGAAGCCGCCTCGGTGTTCTGGGTGAACATGCGCTGCGGCGTGCTCGGCTTCATCATGGGTGTGCTGCCGGGTGCCGGCGCGACGCTGGCCAGCGCCGTGGCCTACATGACCGAGAAACGCATTGCCGGCCCAAGCGGTAAATTCGGACAAGGCGACAAGCGTGGCCTGGCTGCCCCGGAAACCGCCATCGGCGCTGAAGCCTGCGGCGCGCTGGTGCCGATGCTGACCCTCGGCGTGCCAGGTTCAGGCACCACGGCGGTGATGATCGGTGCACTGTCGCTGTACAACATCACGCCGGGCCCGCTGCTGTTCCAGCAACAACCGGACATCGTCTGGGGCCTGATCGCTTCGTTGTTCATCGCCAACATCATGCTGGTGATCCTCAACATCCCGATGATCCGCATCTTCACCAAGATCCTCGCCGTCCCGAACTGGGCGCTGGTGCCAATGATCGCGATCATCACCGCGATCGGCGTGTACGCAGTGCATGCCACCACGTTCGACCTGTTCCTGATGATCGGCATCGGCATCTTCGGCTACATCCTGCGCAAGCTGGATTTCCCGTTGTCGCCGGTACTGCTGGGTTTCATCCTTGGCGGCTTGATGGAACAGAACCTGCGTCGGGCGCTGTCGATCTCCAACGGTTCGCTGGACATCCTCTGGTCGAGCGGCATCACCGTCGGTGTCTGGGGGTTGATCGTGGTCATGTTGCTGGTGCCGATCGTGCGCATCTGGCGTAAACGTTCGGTTGCACGGCGCGTTATTGCCGATGTCTGATCGAACACTTCTCAAAGCCTGGTGGGGAACCCCGCTGGTCGGCCTGCTGGGCGGTTACCTCGCCAGCCAGGTCGGCTGGCCTTTGCCGTGGATGGTCGGCTCGTTGCTGGCGATCATCCTCGTGCGCTGCCTGACACCCTGGCAATTGGCCGAAATCCCTGGCGGCCGCAAGTGCGGCCAGTGGATCGTCGGTATCGGCATTGGCCTGCACTTCACCCCGCTGGTGATGGAGCAGGTGCTGAGTCATTTCGGCCTGATCTTCTTCGGTGCGTTGGTCACCAGCCTGTCGGCGGTCGTCGGCGTATGGTTGATGCGCCGCACCGGTGAAGATCGCGCCACGGCGTTCTTTTCCAGCATGCCCGGCGGCTCCGGGGAGATGGTCAACCTCGGCGCCCGCAATGGTGCTGTGCTCAGCCGTGTGGCGGCGGGGCAGAGTTTGCGGGTGCTGGTGGTGGTGCTCTGCGTGCCGGCGGCTTTCAAGTATCTGTTGGGCGACGGTGCCCCGGTGCTACATGCCACCGCTGTGGACTGGCGCTGGCTGGCCCTGCTGTTCCCGGCGGGCGCATTGGCGGCCTGGATCTGGGAACGCCTGCGTCAACCCAACCCCTGGCTGTTCGGGCCGTTGCTGGTCAGTGCGGCCGTCAGCATCGGCTGGGACCTGCACATAGGTTTGCCCAACGGCGGCAGCCAGATCGGCCAATGGTTGATCGGCAGCGGTCTGGGCTGCCACTTCAACCGACAGTTTTTTCGCCGTGCGCCATCGTTCATGGGCCGCACCCTGATCGGCACGGTGTTGACCATGTTGATTGCAACGGCGGCGGCGCTGGGCTTGAGCGCCCTGACCCACCTGGATCTGCGCTCGCTGACCCTGGGCATGATGCCAGGCGGCATTGCCGAGATGAGCCTGACCGCGGAAACCCTGCAACTGTCGGTACCGCTGGTGACGGCGATGCAGGTGATGCGGTTGCTGTTTGTGCTGTTTCTGGCGGAGCCGTTGTTCAAGTATTGGAACCGGGGTCCGGATTCAGTCTGATAGATCGAGTTGTCCGATTCGCGAGCAAGCCCGCTCCCACATGGGTTTTGTGAACACCGAAAATCCAGTGTGGGAGCGGGCTTGCTCGCGAAGCTTTTAGATTGGCGGCAACCGCCACTCGATCGGCGTCTCGCCATTCTGTTCGAGAAACTTGTTGGTCCGGCTGAAGTGCCCGCAACCGAGGAAGCCGCGATAGGCGGACAGCGGTGACGGGTGCACCGAAGTCAGCACCAGGTGCTTGGTCGCATCGATCAGTTTCTGCTTGCTCTGGGCATGGGCGCCCCACAGCATGAACACCAGGTGCGGCTGCTGCTGGCTGACCACTTCAATGATGCGATCGGTGAAAAACTGCCAGCCCTTGTCCTTGTGCGCATTGGCGTTGGCGCGCTCGACGGTCATGGTGGTGTTGAGCATCAGCACGCCCTGATCAGCCCAGCTCTGCAGGTAACCGTGGTTGGGGATGTCGATGTTCAGGTCGCGCTTGAGCTCTTTGTAGATGTTCACCAGCGACGGTGGCGCCGGCACACCCGGTTGCACCGAGAAACACAAACCGTGGGCCTGACCCGGGCCGTGGTAGGGATCCTGACCGAGGATCACCACTTTGACCTTGTTCAGCGGCGTGGAATTGAGCGCGTTGAAGATCATCGGCCCCGGCGGATAGATCTCCTTGCCGGCCGCCCGCTCCTGTTGCAGGAAGTTTCGCAACTCTGCCATGTAGGGCTGGTCGAATTCGGCACGCAGTGCCTCCTTCCAGCCCGGTTCGAGTTTGATACGGTCGTCAGCAGTCATGGTTACATCCGGCAAAAACAATGGGGCGAACCCTAAGAAGGCCCATCGCGCTTGTCAATTGATCTGACGCAGATCCGGCACTTTCCCACACAGCGATCATACTTAACCCTCAATTTCCCGATCGAGGTCACGATGAATCTGCACTTCGAAGAACTCACCGGCACCGACGGCGCCCGCATCGGCATCGCCAGCCTGGATGCCGAAAAAACCCTGAACGCCCTGTCCCTGCCGATGATCAACGCCCTGCGCGACCGCATGGAGGCCTGGGCCAAGGACCCGCAGATCGTCTGCGTGCTCTTGCGCGGCAATGGCGCCAAGGCGTTTTGCGCCGGTGGCGAAGTGCGCAGCCTGGTGGAAGCCAGTCGCGCCCATCCGGGTGAAGTTCCGCCACTGGCCGCGCAGTTTTTTGCGGCGGAATATCGCCTGGACTTCAAACTGCACACCTACCCCAAACCGTTGGTCTGCTGGGGGCACGGCTATGTGCTCGGCGGTGGCATGGGGCTGTTGCAAGGTGCCGGGATCCGCATCGTCACGCCGAGCAGCCGGTTGGCCATGCCGGAGATCAGCATCGGCCTGTACCCGGATGTTGGCGGCAGCTGGTTCCTGTCGCGCCTGCCCGGCAAGCTCGGGTTGTTCCTGGGCCTGACCGGCGCGCACATGAACGGCCGCGATGCCATCGACCTGGACCTGGCCGACCGCTTCCTGCTCGACGATCAGTTGCCGGCACTGCTCGACGGCCTGCTGCAATTGAACTGGCAGGAACAGACGCCCATGCAGCTCAACAGCCTGCTCAAGGCCTTGCAGCAGGAAGCCGTGGCACAGATGCCCGAAGCCCAGTGGCTGCCGCGTCGTCAGCAGATCGACGAGTTGCTGGATGTCAGCGACGTGCGTTGCGCCTGGAAGGCCATCAGCGCCTTGCGCGATCACAGCGACCTGTTGCTGAGTCGTGCAGCCAGGACCCTGAGCGAAGGCTCGCCGCTGACCGCGCACCTGGTGTGGGAGCAGATTGTCCGTGCCCGGCACCTGTCGCTGGCCGAAGTCTTTCAGATGGAATACACCATGAGCCTCAACTGCTGTCGTCATCCAGAGTTCAGCGAAGGCGTACGCGCCCGCTTGATCGACAAGGATCAGAAGCCGCACTGGCACTGGCCGGACATCAACAATGTGCCGGACGCGGTGGTAGAGGCGCACTTCCACAAGGCCTGGGAAGGTCGGCATCCGCTGGCGGATCTATCCGGGTACTGAACAAAACAACTGCAGGAGCGAGCCTGCTCGCTCCTGCAGGTTGTGTATTTGACTGAATGACTAGCGGTGATTGCCCCGCCAGTTGTGATCGCCACGCCAGTCGCGATGGTCGCCCCTGTCGTGACCGCGAGAGTCATTGTCCCAGCCCTTGTGGTTGCGACCGTCCCAGCCATGGTTCTGATGCGTCCGGTAATCGCTCCGGTATGGCTGATAGTAACGCGGAGCTGGCTGGTAATAGTGCGGTTGATACATCCGCGGCTGCGAGTAATAGCGCGGCGTAGGCTGGTAATACCGCGCTGGCGGCACGTAATACCGAGGCGGCGGCGTGTAGTAGCCATTGGAATAGTAGCCACTCCCCCCGGCGTAACGGGCTGGTGCCGGCGAGGTATAGACTTCGGAACTGTAGTAACTGCCTCCTTCATCGTAGTAAGGCTCGCACCCACCAAGGGACAATCCCAACACAGCAAGCAATAGAATTCGGCGATGCATGGCGGCCTCCTGGACCGCGGGTAAGCCACACCAGCGACGCTGGCAGGCGACAGTCAAATGTTCAGTGGCTGTCGATAGATCAGACATCAAATCCGGAATCTGGTGCGTCCTTGAAACAAGTAGAAACATCTGGCCGATGAAAGGTTTTTCATCCATTCACGCCCTGATTAGTGGTGATAGCCGCGATATCCACCTCCGTGATAGCCGCCGCCGTGATAGCCGTGACCACCGTAATAACCATGCCCGCCGTAGTAATAGGAGCGATAACCGCCGTAATAACGTGGGCCGTAGTAACCGTAGTAGTAAGGCGAGTAGTAGCCGGGATAGTAGTAAGGGGCCGCGTAGACATCGGCAGGACCGTCGTAGTAGTAGCAACCAGACAGCCCGATACCGAGCAATGCACCGAACAACAAACGACGTAACATGACGGCCTCCGTAAAGACCCGTGACAGCAGCCAGCACAGTCCGGCTGACATCTGTTTTGACTGGCAAATCCCTGCCAAGTGCAACGTCGCACCCACCTTCTGATCAGCGGTGGATACGTTCCAATGCGGTGCACTTGCGCACCATCACAAGGCAACCTGCCTCTCCAATCAAACCCCTCGTCCCCCCTTGCCCCCACGCTAGAGCGCTCGGGCCGACTTGGCACGCCTCTCGCTTTAACGCACTTGTTCCAAAAAATGTGCAGGCGTCACTGCAGGTTCGCGGCACCACAATTTGCAAATGGCTGACTAGGGTTCCGGCTCGCAATCGCGAGTGACTGGTCCGAGAGTTGGCGACCTCCAGTTGAGGTTACACGGCGGGATAAAAGCCCGGGAGACAAGCCACCGCTAACGGTGCCGCTGCCGTCCTGTCCGTCCTTGATCAACTGGAGAACCACCATGTCCCAGCTTCGTTTACCCGCCCTCTTCGCCGCTGCGTTTGCAGCCCTCGTGAGCGTCTCGTCCCAGGCTGCCCCGAAGGATCACTTCAGCGTGTGCTGGACGATCTATGCCGGCTGGATGCCATGGGAATATGCCGGCAGCCAGGGCATCGTCGACAAGTGGGCGAAAAAGTACGGCATCAAGATCGACGTGGTGCAGCTCAACGATTACGTCGAATCGATCAACCAGTACACCGCCGGCCAGTTCGATGGCTGCACCATGACCAACATGGACGCGCTGACCATTCCGGCCGCTGGCGGCGTCGACAGCACTGCGCTGATCGTCAGCGATTTCTCCAACGGCAACGACGGCATCGTGCTCAAGGGCGACGGCAAGAAAGTCACCGACCTCAAGGGCATGGACGTCAACCTGGTGGAGCTGTCGGTCTCCCACTACCTGCTGGCCCGGGCGCTGGATTCGGTGGACCTCACCGAGAAAGACCTGAAAGTGGTCAACACCTCCGACGCCGATATCTCGGCCGCCTTCAACACCGACCAGGTCAACGCCGTCACCACCTGGAATCCGATGCTCTCGGACATCAAGGCCAAGCCCGGGGTGAGTGAAGTGTTCAACTCAAGCCAGATCCCCGGCGAAATCATGGACATGATGGTCGTCAACAGCGCCACCCTCAAAGACAACCCGGCCCTGGGCAAAGCGCTGACCGGTGCCTGGTTCGAAGTCGTCGAGTTGATGAACCAGAAAAACGCGGCCAGCAAAGCCGCGCTGGAACACATGGCCAAGGCTTCGGGCACTGACCTGGCGGGTTTCCAGGCGCAACTGGACACCACCCGATTGTTCGCCACGCCCGAGGAAGCCCTGGCGTTCAGCACCAGCAAGCAACTGCCGCAGACCATGCGCAAGGTCGCCGAGTTCTCCTTCCAGCACGGCTTGCTGGGTGAAGGCGCCAAGGACACCAGCGCCGTCGGCATGGCCTTCGCCAACGGCGTGACCAGCGGCGACAAAGGCAACCTCAAGCTGCGCTTCGACCCGAGCTACGTGCAGATGGCCGCCGACGCCAAGCTGTAATCAGGAGGATTGGCCATGCGCCTGATCAACCGTCACCCGGACCGCCCGAGTCGCCTGCTGTTGGTGATCCTGCCGTTCGCCCTGGTGCTGTTCGCCTATTTCACGGGCTCGGCCGAGCGACTGACGGACAACCCCAACGACAAACTGCTGCCCAGCGCCGTGCAGATGACCGACGCGGTGAAACGCCTGGCATTCGTGGCCGACAGCCGCACCGGCGAATACCTGCTCTGGCAGGACACCGCGTCCAGCCTGCAACGCCTGGCCATCGGCCTGGGCATCAGTGCCTTGGCCGGGCTGTGCCTGGGCATCGCCGCCGGCACCCTGCCGCTGTTCGGTGCGCCGTTGTCCCCCTTGCTGACAGTGCTGTCGATGGTGCCGCCGCTGGCGATCCTGCCGATCCTGTTCATCGTCTTCGGCCTGGGGGAATTGTCGAAAGTGATGCTGATCGTCATCGGCATCACCCCGGCGCTGGCCCGGGACCTGGAACAGCGCGCCCGGGAAATCCCCGTGGAGCTGCTGATCAAGGCCCAGACTCTCGGCGCGTCTACCTGGACCCTGATGCTGCGGGTGGTGCTGCCGCAATTGTTGCCTCGCTTGTTGATCTCGCTGCGGCTGATGCTCGGCTCGGCGTGGCTGTTCCTGATTGCCGCCGAAGCCATCGCCTCCACCGACGGCCTCGGCTACCGGATTTTCCTGGTGCGCCGCTACCTGGCAATGGACGTGATCCTGCCGTACGTGGTGTGGATCACCCTGCTCGCCTGGCTGATGGATTGGGGGCTCAAACACCTTACCCGCCGCGCGTTCCCTTGGTATGAAGGAGCGGCAAAATGAGCTTCATCACCGTCAAGAACGTCTGGCAGCAATACGCCGATCAGGTGGTGCTCGAAGGCTTGAACCTGAACGTCAACGAGGGTGAGTTCTGCACGTTGGTGGGGGCATCCGGTTGCGGCAAATCGACCTTCCTGCGCCTGCTGCTCGGCCAGGAACGCGCCAGTCGCGGCGAGATCCTGCTCGACGGTCAGCCCTTGGCCGATGAGCCGGATGCCAGCCGTGGCGTGGTGTTCCAGCGCTACTCGGTGTTCCCGCACCTGAGCGTGCTGGACAACGTTGCCCTCGGCCTCGAACTGCCGCGCGCGCCGTTGCTCGGACGCCTGTTCGGCAGTGCCAAAAAAGACGCCCGTGAACAGGCATCGCAGTTGCTGCAAAAAGTCGGCCTCGGTCACTCGCTGGACAAGTACCCGGCGCAGCTCTCCGGGGGCATGCAACAACGGCTGGCCATCGCCCAGGCGCTGATCATGAAGCCGCGGGTGTTGCTGCTCGACGAACCGTTCGGCGCCCTTGATCCGGGCATCCGCAAAGACATGCACGCCCTGCTGCTGGAGCTGTGGCGCGAGACCCGACTGACGGTGTTCATGGTCACCCATGACCTGTCCGAAGGTTTCAGCCTCGGCACCCGCCTGCTGGTGTTCGACAAGGTCCGTCTCGATCCGCATGCACCCGGTCGCTATGGCGCACGCATCACCTACGACATCCCTTTGAACAGCGACCGCCGCACCCACCGTGCCGCCGTCGACGCTCTGCCAATGCAACTGGCGGGCACGCTTCGTATCGCTTAGAGGAATTTTGAAAATGACAGATTCGACCCGACTGTTCCCGCCCTTCGCCGAAGAAATGCTCCCAGGCGGCGGCCATCGTTCCTTCGTGCTCAAGCGCGGTCAATTGCTGCGCCTGACCGACCTGCGTGGCGGCGCCAACGTCAGCCTGACATTGCTCAACGCCAATGAAAAAACCGAACGCCTGAACCTGCCCGACAGCCTCAAATGCCAACACACCGCCAAGCTCACCGCCGGCCATTGCCTGTACTCGGACATGGGCCGCGTACTGGCCGCCATCACCGCCGACACTTGCGGCTGGAGCGACAGCCTGGGCGGCGTGCTCTGCGCTGAAGAAGTGGCGCAAAAGTACGGCGCGGGCCGCTACCAGGAACTGCGCAACGGCTTCTTCCGCAACGGTACCGACAACCTGTTGGTGGAGCTGGGCAAGTGGGGGCTGGGCCTGTCCGACCTGCTGATGACCCTCAACCTGTTCAGCCGCGTGAACGTCGACGATGTCGGGCGTTTTCACTTTGTCGAGGGCAACTCCAGGGCCGGCGACTACATCGAGCTGTACGCGCCGATGGACACGCTGGTGGTGCTCACCTCCCTGCAACACCCGATGGACCCGTCGCCGGAATACGCACCAAAACCGCTGAAGCTCAGCTGGATGAACGCCGACGCCAGCGTCGCCGAACACTGCCGCACCTCGCGCCCGGAAAACGAGCGCGGCTTCATCAACACCGACCGCCTGTTCGCCTGAGGATCGCTGCCATGTCACTCGCAATCGCCACCGCTCCACAGTCGCCTGAAACGGCCGTCTATCGCGCCACCATCCCCGCCGGCGAACCCTGGCTGATGGAGGTCAAGGCCGGCCAGACCCTGCGCATCCTCGATCTTGAGGGCAACCAGGCTGTCGACACCTTGTTCTACAGCGTCGCCAATCCCAAGGAACGCTACGACGTGCAACGTACCCTGCGCCGGCAGAACAGCGTGTACCTGAGCACGGGCAGCGTGCTGTATTCCAACCTCGGCAAGCCGATGCTGACCATCGTCGCCGACACTTGCGGGCGTCACGACACCCTCGGTGGCGCCTGTGCGCAAGAGAGCAACACCGTGCGCTATGCGTTGGAGAAACGCTACATGCACACCTGCCGCGACAACTACCTGCGCGCCTGTGTTCACGATGGTCGCCTGGGCAAGGGCGACATCGGGCCGAACATCAACTTCTTCATGAACGTACCGGTCACCGCCGACGGCGGCCTGACCTTCGAAGACGGCCTCTCGGCACCGGGCAAGTACGTCGACCTGCGGGCCGAGATGGACGTGATCGTGCTGATCTCCAACTGCCCGCAATTGAACAACCCGTGCAACGCCTACAACCCCACCCCTGCGGAGCTGCTGGTATGGAACTGAAATTCCCGGGATTGCGCCGCTGGTTGTTTGCCTTGTGCCAGGCCCGTTCCGGGCAGTGCCTGAAACCTCAGGAACACCACTACCCCCTGTAGGAGCGAGCTCGCTCGCGAAAAACCCGAAGCCACCGCCGGGCATCTGGTTTTACGCGTATTCGTTCACGACCATCGCGAGCAGGCTCGCTCCTACAGGGGACGGCGGTGACTTGAAGAAATCTGATTCTGCCGCCGGGGACGACCCCGGCTCTCATCGAAAAACTGCGGGACGGCCCGCATCCCCTCCAGGGGTTTTGCCATGTTCGAAAAAGTCCTGATTGCCAACCGTGGCGCCATTGCCTGCCGCATCCTGCGGACCTTGCGCGAGCTGCAAGTGCAGGGTGTTGCCGTGTACTCCGAAGCCGATGCCGCCAGCCTGCACATCCTGCAAGCCGACCAAGCCCACAGCCTCGGCGAAGGCGCGGCCGCCGGCACTTACCTGGCGGTCGATAAAATCCTCGCCATCGCCAAAACCAGCGGTGCCACAGCGATCCACCCCGGCTACGGTTTTCTCTCGGAAAACGCCGCGTTCGCCGAAGCCTGCGAGGCCGCCAACATCGCCTTCATCGGCCCGACGCCCGAACAATTACGCGTATTCGGCCTCAAGCACACTGCACGCGCCCTGGCCAAACAACACGGCGTGCCAATGCTCGAAGGCACCGAGTTGCTCGACAGCCTCGATGCCGCGCTGCAGGCCGGTGAACAGATCGGTTACCCGGTAATGCTCAAGAGCACCGCCGGCGGTGGTGGCATCGGCATGCGCGTGTGCCGCAGCGCCGCCGAATTGAGCGAATCCTTCGAGGCGGTTAAACGCCTGGGCCAGAACAATTTCAGCGACGCCGGGGTGTTCATCGAAAAGTACATCCAGCGCGCCCGTCACCTGGAAGTGCAGGTGTTCGGCGACGGTCGCGGAGAAGTGATCGCCCTGGGCGTGCGCGACTGCTCGGTGCAGCGGCGCAACCAGAAAGTCCTCGAGGAAACCCCGGCGCCGAACCTGCCCGACGGCATGGCCGATGAACTGTGCGCGGCGGCGATCAAACTGGCCAAGGCGGTGAATTACCGCAGCGCCGGCACCGTGGAGTTCGTCTTTGACAGTGATGCCCGACGCTTCTACTTTCTGGAAGTGAACACCCGTTTGCAGGTGGAACACGGCGTCACGGAACAGGTATGGGGCGTCGACCTGGTGCGCTGGATGGTGCAATTGGCGGCCGGTGACCTGCCGCCGCTGAGCGATCTGGTACAGGCTCTGAAACCTGTGGGGCATGCGATACAGGCGCGCTTGTATGCCGAGGATCCCGGTCGCGACTTTCAACCCAGCCCGGGCTTGCTCACCGCCGTGGAATTCCCGGTGGCCGATGGCATTCGGCTGCGCATCGACACCTGGGTCGAGGCGGGCTGCGAGATCCCGCCGTACTTCGATCCGATGATCGCCAAGGTCATCAGTTGGGCGCCGACCCGTGAAGAGGCGTCTGCCGATCTGCATCAGGCGCTGGGCGCCAGCCTGCTCTACGGTGTGGAAACCAACCGCGATTACCTGCGGCAGATTCTGCTGGATGCGCCTTTCGCCAGCGGCCAGCCGTGGACCCGTTGCCTGGAAGGCCTGGTCTATCAGGCCAACACCTTCGAGGTGCTCAGCGCCGGCACCCAGACCAGCGTTCAGGACTATCCCGGCCGCCTCGGATACTGGGCGGTCGGCGTGCCGCCTTCGGGGCCGATGGACAGTCGCGCACTGCGTTTGGGCAATCGTTTACTGGGCAATGACGAAGGCGCGGCGGCGCTGGAAATCACCATGAGCGGGCCGTTGCTGCGCTTCAATTGCGAGGCGGTGGTGGCGGTGACCGGTGCGCAGATTCCATTGCTGCTCAATGGTGAAGCCGTACCGATGAACACTGCCCTGACGGTTCCGGCAGGAGCCACCTTGAGCCTCGGCACGATTGCCGGCGCTGGCGCGCGCAGCTATCTGTGCCTGCGTGGCGGCCTGCAAGTACCGGATTATCTGGGCAGTAAAAGCACCTTCACCCTCGGCCAGTTTGGTGGGCACGGTGGCCGTGCGTTGCGAGCCGGTGATGTGCTGCACCTGCCGGCGCTGAATGACCGCAGTGCCGGTCAACAACTGGCTGAAGAGCAGATCACCGAGTTGCCCGCGGTTCGGCAGATTCGTGTGATCTACGGCCCCCACGGCGCCCCGGAATACTTCACGGAAAACTACATCGGCACCTTCTTCACCACGCAGTGGGAAGTGCATTTCAACTCCAGCCGCACGGGCGTGCGCCTGATCGGGCCGAAACCGCAATGGGTGCGTGCCGACGGCGGCGAAGCCGGTTTGCACCCGTCGAACATCCATGACAATCCCTATGCCATCGGAGCGGTGGATTTTACCGGTGACATGCCGGTCATCCTCGGCCCGGACGGCCCGAGCCTCGGCGGGTTCGTGTGCCCGGTGACGGTGATCGAGGCGGATCTCTGGCAACTGGGGCAGCTCAAGGCCGGGGACAAGGTGCAGTTCACCCCTGTCGACCTCAAGACAGCGCGAAGCCTTGCCTTGAAATGGGATCACTGTGGGAGCGGGCTTGCTCGCGAAGAGAGCGTGTCAGTCAACATCGATGTGTCTGAAGTACCGCTTTCGCGAGCAAGCCCGCTCCCACAGGGGATGGTGTCGCCTGTGGTATTGGATTTGGGGCAGGACGACACACAACTGGTCGCGAGACTGTCCGGCGATACGCACCTTCTGCTCGAAATCGGCGCCCCGGAACTCGACCTGGTCCTGCGCTTCCGCGCCCACGCCCTGATGCAGGCCCTGGAAAGCAAACACCTGCACGGCGTGATCGACCTGACGCCGGGCATCCGCTCACTGCAAATCCACTATCAGCCCGAACAACTGTCGCTGTCCGATCTGCTCGGCATAATTGCCGGCGAATGGGACGCCGTGTGCACCGCCAAAGACCTGCAGGTGCCCTCGCGCATCGTCCATCTGCCGCTGTCCTGGGACGATCCGGCGTGCCAGTTGGCCATCGAGAAATACATGACCACGGTGCGCAAGGACGCGCCGTGGTGCCCGAGCAACCTGGAGTTCATCCGCCGCATCAACGACCTGCCGAACCTCGATGAAGTGCAACGCACTGTGTTCGATGCCAGTTATCTGGTGATGGGTTTGGGCGACGTCTACCTCGGCGCACCGGTCGCCACCCCGCTCGACCCGCGCCATCGCCTGGTGACCACCAAGTACAACCCGGCGCGCACCTGGACCGCGGAGAACTCGGTGGGCATCGGTGGCGCCTACATGTGCGTCTACGGCATGGAAGGCCCCGGTGGCTATCAGTTTGTCGGGCGTACGTTGCAGATGTGGAACCGCTACCGCGAAGTCGCCGCGTTCGATGGCAAACCTTGGTTGCTGCGGTTTTTCGACCAGATCCGTTTCTACCCGGTCAGCGCCGATGAACTGCTGCGCATCCGCCGGGATTTCCCCCTCGGGCGCTTCGACCTGAACATCGAGCACAGTCAGTTGAACCTGGCGGATTACCAGGCGTTTCTGGCACTGGAAGCCGAATCCATCGGCGCTTTTCGTGCGCAGCAACAAGGTGCGTTCAACGCCGAACGCGAACGCTGGATTGCCAGCGGCCAGGCGCACTTCGACAGCGAGGAACCGGCTCCGGAAGCGACCGAAGACGGGGCGCTGGCAAGCGATCAACAGAGCGTCGACAGCCACATTGCCGGCAACCTCTGGCAGGTCCGGGTCGAGGCCGGCAGCCGTGTCGAGGCCGGTGACGTGCTGGTGATCCTGGAGTCGATGAAGATGGAAATCCCCCTGCTTGCACCCATGGCCGGCGTGGTGCGCGAGATTCGCGTGCAACCGGGCTCGGCGGTACGCGCCGGACAGCGCGTCGTGGTGCTGGAACTCGACTGAAGCCATTTTGCCAAGGACTCATGCCATGAACATCAACCTGCAACTCGACGCCCTGCGCAGCGCCTACCGCGACGGCAGCCTCACACCCCGGCAACTGCTGCCGGTCCTGCGGGACAAGGCCGCGGCGCTGAACCCGGACTACCACCTGTTCATCCACTTGCTCAGCGCCGAAGAACTGGAGCCGTACCTCGCCGCCCTCGACGGTCGCGACCCCGACAGCCTGCCGCTGTATGGCGTGCCGTTCGCGATCAAGGACAACATCGACCTGGCGGGCATTGCGACCACGGCGGCGTGCCCGGCATTTGCCTACGTGCCGGAACGTTCGGCAACCATCGTCGAACAACTGCTGGCCCTCGGTGCGATTCCGCTGGGCAAGACCAACCTCGACCAGTTCGCCACAGGACTCAACGGCAGCCGCTCACCTTATGGCGCGTGCCCCAACAGCGTGTTGCCGGAATACCCGTCGGGCGGTTCCAGCGCCGGCTCGTCGCTGGCGGTAGCGCTCGGGGTCGCGAGTTTTGCGCTGGGCACCGACACCGCCGGCTCCGGGCGCGTGCCGGCGGCATTGAACAATCTGGTCGGCATGAAAGCCACCAAGGGCCTGATTTCGACGGCCGGCGTGGTACCGGCCTGCCGAACGCTGGATTGCGTCACCACCTTCACCGCCACGGCGCGGGAGGCCAGTCAGTTGCTGGCGCTCACCGCGCGCCTCGACCCACGGGACGAATACAGCCGCGGTAATCCGTTGTGGAACGACGGCTCTGCGTTCGGCACACCACGGCCGTTCCGTTTCGGCGTGCCCCGTGCGCAGGACCTGCAGTTTTTCGGTTGCCCTGAAGGCCCGCTGTTGTTCGGTGATGCCATCGACCGCCTCAAGGCCTCGGGCGGCGAAGCGGTGGAACTGGACCTGTCACCGTTTCTGGAGGCCGCACGTTTGCTCTATGAGGGGCCGTGGGTGGCCGAGCGCTACAGCGTGGCCGGGGAGTTGATGACGCAAAACCCCGAGGCCGTGTTGCCAGTGATTCGCGCCGTATTGGCCAAGGCAACCGCCGTCGACGGCGTGCAAACCTTCCGCGCCCAGTACCGGCTACAAGCGCTCAAAGCCCGGTGCGATGCCGCTCTGGAAGGCCTTGATTGCGTCGTCACGCCGACCATCGGCCGCCCGGTTACGCTGGCTGAGCTCGAGGCTGAACCGGTGCTGCGCAATTCGGAACTGGGCTACTACACCAACTTCATGAACCTGCTCGATTACGCCGCCGTCGCCGTGCCCAGCGCATTCATGGACAACGGCCTGCCATGGGGCGTGACGTTGTTTGGCCGGGCTTTTACCGACCAGTACCTGTTGAGTGTGGCCGATGCCCTGCAGCGTCAGCAAGGCTTGGCCGCCCCTGCACCGGTGACGGTTGCACGCCATGATAGGGCGCGGCTGGTGGTCTGCGGCGCGCATCTGGACGGGTTGGCGTTGAACTGGCAACTCAGACAGCGCGGTGCCCGGTTGGTGGAAACGACCTTCAGCTCGCCGGACTATCAACTCCATGCCCTGGCCGGCGGCCCGCCGTTTCGTCCGGGCATGGTCCGCGTGAAGGAAGGCGGCGTGGCGATTGCGGTGGAAGTCTGGGAGTTGCCCAGCCGTGAACTGGGTTCGTTCCTGACCGCAATTGCGGCACCACTGGGGCTGGGCAAGGTGCAACTGGCGGACGGTCGCTGGGAAAGCGGGTTTATCTGCGAGGCGCATGGGTTGGAGGGCGCGGTGAACATCAGTCATTTGGGCGGATGGCGGATGTATCTGAAATCACTGGCTTGAACACACACCCCTGTGGGAGCGGGCTTGCTCGCGAAGGCGTCAGCACACTCACGATTGAAGTGACTGTCCCACCGCCTTCGCGAGCAAGCCCGCTCCCACAAGGACCACGCGCAACCTCCGTGGAACATGGGAACGACCATTCGCGGCGCACATGGAGCAGTTATTTCCCGGCAGTACCCTTAGAATGCATGCCATCGGATTGCTGCCAATGGAACTGCCATGCCGCTTCGCTCGCCGCTGTATTCTCAACGTTCGTTGGTTCTCACGCTGGTCGCGTTGCTGGGCGCAGGCTTCCTCGCCACTTCCTTTCTCAGCTACTACGCCTCCCGGGCATCGATCCGCGACAACATCGTCAACACCGAGCTGCCGCTGACGTCGGACACGGTCTACTCGGAAATCCAGAAGGACCTCGTCAGGCCGATCCTGATCTCCTCGATGATGGCCCGCGACACCTTCATGCGCGACTGGGTGGTCAACGGTGAAAAGGATTCCGACCAGATGACCTGCTACCTCAACGAGGTCATGACCCACTACGGCGCCTACACCGCGTTCTTCGTCTCCAACGCCAGCCTGACCTACTACCACGCCAAGGGAGTGCTCAAGCAGGTCAAGGCCACCGAACCCCGCGACGCCTGGTACTTTCGCGTGCGGGACATGAAGGATCCGTACGAAATCAACGTCGACCCGGACCTCGCCAACAAGGACAACCTGACCTTCTTCATCAACTACAAGGTCTACGACTACAACGACCGATTCATCGGCGCGGCCGGGGTTGGCCTGACCGTCGACGCGGTGATCAAGTTGATCGACAAGTACCAGCAGCGTTATCAGCGCAGCGTGTATTTCGTCGACAACTTCGGGCGCCTGGTGCTCACCGGCGCCGAAGGGGGTCCGCAGGGTGCACACATCGGGCAGAAACTCGGCGAACTCGACAGCATGAAAGACCTGGTCAGCCGGCTGCCCAAACCCCACAGCGGCAGCTATGAGTATTCCGTGCAGGGCCAGGGACATTTCCTCAACGTACGCTTTATCCCGGAACTGAACTGGTACCTGTTCGTCGACAAACGCGAAGACAGCGCCCTCGGTGAAATCCGCCAGTCGCTGTACCTCAACCTGCTGATCTGCCTGCTGGTCACACTGATCGTGCTGGCCCTGCTCAACCGGGTGATCAAACGCTTTCAGGACAGGATCCAGGCCCAGGCCACCCTCGACAGCCTGACCGAACTGCCCAACCGTCGCGGCTTCGACCTGCTGGCCGCACAGGCCATACAGGAAGCCCGGCGCGAGCCCAAACCGCTGACCGCCCTGCTGCTGGACCTCGACCACTTCAAGGCCCTGAACGACACCTACGGCCACCTGGCCGGCGACCAGGTACTGATCGGTTTCGCCCGGGATCTGGAAAGTTGCCTGCGGCACGCCGACATCGTCTGCCGCTGGGGCGGTGAAGAGTTCATCGTGTTGCTCAAGGACACCGACGGCAAGACAGGCCTGATGATTGCCGAGAAAATTCGCCAGCACGTGGAACAACAGCGCTATGCCTACAACGACAAGGCCTTGCAACTGACCGTGAGCATCGGCCTCACCACCCTGCAGCCCGATGACACCTTGCACAGCCTGCTGTCACGGGCGGATCATGCGATGTACCGGGCCAAGCAAAGTGGCCGTAACCAAACCTGCGTGGAAATGTCTCACTCCGCCCATGAACCAGCCTGATCTCTGCCCCGCCTGCGGCGCCCCCAACGACTGCGCCCTGGCCGACCCGCGAACCGCCGACCGCGCCTGCTGGTGCTACGGCGTCAGCATCGACCCGGCAGTGCTCCAGGCGCTGCCGGCGCAACTGCGCGACGCTTCGTGCCTGTGCCCGCGTTGCGCCGAGGTCGAGGCGCAGTTGCAAGCAGCATCCGGGTCGATCAAGTAAGATGCGCGCCCCTTTTCTTCACTGATCCCTAGTCATGCGTGTCGACCGATTCCTCAGCAACCTGCCGTGCTTCAACCGTAAGCAGGTGCGCCTGTTGCTGGTGGAAAAACGCGTCAGGGTCGACGGAAAAGTCGTCAGTGACCCGCACAGCGAAGTCCGTGAATTCAGCCGTGTCGAAGTGGACGACGACGTGCTGCAAGCCGGCAAACCGCTGCGCCATTTCATGCTGCACAAGCCCGCCGGATGCGTCAGCGCCACGCGCGATCCACAGCACCCGACCGTGCTCGATCTGATCCGTGAACCGGACAAGGACGAACTGCACATCGCCGGCCGCCTGGACTTCAATACCACCGGCCTGATGCTGATCACCAATGACGGCAGCTGGTCGCGCCGCCTGACCCAACCGCAAACCAAACTGCCCAAGGTCTATTACGTCGAAACCGAGCAGGACATCGGCCCCGAATACGCGATCAAATTCAGTGAAGGGCTGTACTTCGCCTTCGAAGACCTCACCACGCAACCGGCCGGGCTAGAGCGGCTCGGGCCGAAATCGGCACGCCTGAGCATCGTCGAAGGCCGTTATCACCAGGTGAAGCGCATGTTCGGCCACTTCGACAACAAGGTGCTGCGCCTGCACCGCGAACGCATGGGGCCGCTGGTGCTCGATGACGCGTTGAAACCGGGCGAATACCGCCCGCTGACCGACGAAGAGATCGGATCGATCTAAGCGCCAGACCGCTCAGCAGAAAGTTGTCGAACAATTTACCAACGGCACTTGCGCAATGATGTGACCCCTGCTTGAATCAGGACGTCGGCCGAAATGTGACCGATGAGTCACCACATACTTCCAAGAAACTTTTTGCCGGTAGGAACCCATGGGTTCCGGCCTCACCCGGCAGACTGCCCGCCAATAACAATACCCGTCGACCGGACTGCAATGGATCGACATGGGCCTGCAAATTCCAAGGCATATGCCTACCTGTCACAAAGCTCGTGCAATCTCATTTGCGCGCATACCCGCTTGCCAGGAGTCTTATGACATGAGGCCAGAAATCGCTGTGCTGGATATACAGGGTCAGTACCGGGTTTACACGGAGTTCTATCGCGCAGACGCCGCAGAGAAGACCATTATTCTGGTCAACGGCTCGATGGCCACGACTGCGTCGTTTGCACAAACCGTGAAAAACCTCCATCCGCAGTTCAACGTCGTCTGCTACGACCAGCCCTACGCGGGCCGGTCAAAAGCCCACAACCTGCATGAAAAAATGCTCACCAAGGAAATCGAAGGGCAGATCCTGCTGGAGCTGATCGACCACTTCGCCGCCGAGCACGTCCTGTCGTTTTCCTGGGGCGGCGCCGCGACCATGATGGCGTTGTCACAACGGCCACGGCGCATCGAAAAGGCCGTGATCAGCTCGTTCTCCCCGGTGATCAACGCACACATGCTCGACTACCTCGAGCGCGGAGTCGAACACCTCGGCAACCTGGACCGCGACCGGGTCGGGCACCTGGTCAACGACACCATCGGCAAACACCTGCCGTCGCTGTTCAAGCGTTTCAACTACCGCCACGTCAGCTCCCTGGCCGAGCATGAGTACGGGCAGATGCACTTCCACATCAACGACGTGCTGCACAGCGACCGCCAGTGCTACCTGCACGCGGCGAAAAAAATCGATGTGCCGGTGCTGTTCCTCAACGGCGAATGGGACGAATACACCGCCGCCGACGACGCCCGGTTGTTCGCCAGCCACGTGCAACACAGCACGTTCAGCACCCTTCAGGCCACCGGCCACTTCCTCGACATGGAGCACAAGGCCGCCTGCCGAGACAGCCGCAACGCACTGATGGGTTTCCTGAAACCGTCGCAACACGAAAGCCGACCGCGTTACCACAACGTCCAGGAACACCATGCATTGGCAAGCTGAAGTAGCGTCATCGCGAGCAAGCCCCGCCCTGCTGCGTTAAACGTATTGCACAGGCGCGAGGCTTGCCCGCGATCGACCGTCACGGGCGCCATGCGTTGTCGATAAATCCGCGTTAAACCCGCCCCACGTAAAGAAAAACTTCAAATCGCCGGCCGTATCTGGTACAAAGTCAGCGCTCTGAGCGGGTGTCGTATAATGGCATTACTCCAGCTTCCCAAGCTGATAACGAGGGTTCGATTCCCTTCACCCGCTCCAATCGAATTCAGTCTCACGTCAGGATGGTTTTGACGGGGGATATAGACACAGAAAAAACCGGCCTTGATGGCCGGTTTTTTTATGCCCGGGATCTGGGTAGCACAGACCGATGTACGGTCTGGTAACGATCTGACTGAACGAAGGTGGATTCACCAGGAAGTCATATGCTGAAAAGCCCAGCATTGAGCAGGGCTTTGAATTGGCGCTGTGATGAAAGATCAGCCCGTCGGAGCAGCGGCCTTAGCAGCTTTTATAGCTTCTGCTTTCTGCACGACATCACGTTGAGAGGCATTAGCCTTGCTAATCACGCCCATCAAGATCTCTCGCCTTGCTTCGGCTGGAGTGTTAGAAAAAAAATCAGTCAACGCACTGGTTTTTTTGTGCCTTGGCTGTACTCATTGATTTCATGCCTCTGTTAACAGCTCAGGTTGGCCATTGTCCCATCCAGAATAAACGAGAGGCGTTTTTCAAATGCCCGGTCCAGGACTCTTTCCAGAATTTTGGTAACCGCACGCTGAAACAAGTACGAGTTACCTCCGGCATAACCGGGAATCAGATTTCTGAAATCGTCAGGGTCTATACGAAGCACACGCTTGGCGTGAAGGCTCATGTTCCGCTCGTCCAAATCCTCGGCCATGGCTTTGGATACCTCTGTCTTGCCAGCTCCGGGAGAGCCAGCCATGAACACCGTAAATGGCGTTTCTTCGCTGAAGTACGCAGCAGTGTCCGCGATCTGCCGAGCCAAAGACGTCCGATTCTCTCGGGCGAACTCAAAAGCGGCTTTCTCTATAGCCATCTCTTCTGGCGTCATCAATGACTCACTCATGTTTTTACCCGGCTCAAGATAACAACGTCCCCATTGCCATCCTGGACCGGGAGCGAGCACAACCGTCAAAAAGGCCGCGTCCTACACGACACTGGGAATTGTCCGTACACTCACGCATTGCTGTGCTTTTGCCACGAGGCCTATAGTCCGAGCGCGCCCAAATGGCGTATCGGGTTTGGCGACTTGATGGCAAAGCATAGGAACCTCCGAGCTGTCTCGGAGCGTTTCTGAACGCACTTGGCTACCTGTTTATGGTGGCTGTGCGTGGGAGACCTTCGGGTCTGCCGGTTTGCCTTGTCCCGGTTCGCCAACCTGCGTACAGCTACCACCTTTTGTTTGGCGACACTGAGTGGTAGTTCACTTCAATTCAAGGAATCACTCATGAAAGAATTCATGGCTTTAACCAGCAACGCCGACGACCTCCCCTCGCTATACGTCAACACCACCCAACCCCTGCACTCCCTGCTCAGCACCGCCAGTTACAGAATTCGAGCCGTCACCCAGCTCCTTGAAAACCTCGCGATGCGTGGCGACCTGACCTCCGACACCGTGGTCCTCAGCGACTTCGCATTGCTCTGCTGCGTGCCATTGCGCGATGGATGCGATGTGCTGGACGTCATCGCTCGACGCATGGATGCAGAACCCGCCTGACAGTCCACCCGGCGCCTTTCGGGGGCGCCCTTCGGGATTCATAACCCCACCCGCTGTGTTCACGCAGGACCATGAACATGTTTTACCCGATTGCGATTTCCATGGGCGACGACGAACATGCGTGGGGCGTGGAAGTCCCGGATGTGCCTGGTTGTTATAGCGCTGGTGAAGATCTGGAAGATGCGATAGCCATGGTTCAACAAGCCATCGAGGGGCATTTCGAGACGCTCGTCGAAGACGGTGCGCCCTTCCCCTCGGCCAGCAGCGTTACCCTGCATGCAGCCAACCCAAAGTACGCAGGCTGTACGTGGGCATTGGTGGAAGTTGACGTGATCGAGTGAACTGACCGGAGCCCCTGATATGACTCAAAACAGTGGGTCGGTGTTCAGCGCTGAATGTGACCCTGCCACCTAGACGCTCATATCTTTTGCGTATAGATCACCGCAAGCGAATAAAGAAACCGTAGAGCGACGTTGAGCCCGGCAGTTGATCCCTTATTCTCCCGGCTCACCCTTTGCCCCCGAGATCAACATGCACAATTCAGAGTTGGGAATCATGATCATTTCATTGATCGGGTTGTTCGGCTTTGCCTCGTTTGCCTTTGAATACTTGAGCGCCCGACGCTCGAAAAAAAATACGCCTCAGTGATTTTTCCAAGCGGCAAAAAAAGGGACAGATGACGCTCATCAACTGCCCCTTTTTTGTATCAGCGGGTTGCGACGATAAACAGCCGCGGAAACGGCAACAGTACCGAACCATCGGCCAAGGCCGGATACGCCTGCTCGATAGCCGCCTGATACTGCTTCAGATACTGCGCCCGCTCCGCCTCGTCCAGCGGATCGAGGAACGGCCGCAAACCACTACCCTTGAACCACTCCACCACGCCAGACGCACCGCCCGTGAGGGGATGATGGTAGGTGGTGCGCCACACATCGACGCGGGTGCAACAGGCCTTGAGTATCGAGTAGTAACCGCTGGCATCGGCCATCTCGGTGCGCTGCCCGGCGGCGCCTGCCAGTTTGCTGGCCCATGGGCCATCAGCGGCGACTTCACGCATCAAACGGTGCGAGTGCTGATTCAGGTTGTCAGGCATCTGGATGGCCAGACTGCCTCCGGGCGCAAGCTTGCTCACCAGCGACGGCAACAACGTCCCGTGATCGGGCAGCCACTGCAATACCGCGTTGGCGAAAATCACGTCGAACGGGCCGCTGTCGTTCCAGGTATCGATGTCGGCCACATCGAACTGCACCTGCGGCAGGCGTTTGCGCGCGGCCTCGATCATGTCGGTCGAACTGTCCAGCCCGCGCACCGTGGCGTTGGCAAAACGCTCGACCAGCAGCTCGGTGGAGTTACCGGGACCGCAACCGATATCGATGGCCGAGCGCACGTCCCCGGCGGGGACGGCCGCCAGCAGGTCACGGGCGGGACGGGTGCGTTCATCTTCAAAAGCGACGTACTGCTTGGCGGACCAACTCATTGCGTTCTCCTGTCGGTGTGTCGTCCTGGCCGAGGCCAGCAACCGGATCGCTACGATACCTCGACTGGAAGGCATTGCCCTATCCCGACTTTTGGTGGAGTGCGTTGAGATTGCCCTTGACCTGCTGACGCTCAACTCCTCGCCTGCAACGCCTTGGCCATCTGCAGATGAATTTGCAATTTTGGCAGGGTTTCTTCGGCGAACGCCTTGATTTGCGGCACGTCGGTGGTCTGCGCTTCCTGCTGCAACTGATCGATGGCTTCCTGCGTGGTCTTCACCTGACTGGCTGTGTAGGCCTCATCGTATGTCGCCCCATCCATGACTTGCGGCATCAGGGCTTTGGCCTTTTCGACAATTTCCTCGCGCGGGGCCACCGGCAAATCCAGTTGTTTGGCGATTTTCGCCAGGTGCTGGTTCGCCGTGGTGCGGTCGTTGATGACGATGATGGTGTAGTCCTTGACTTCCCTGGACTCGGATTTCTGATGCGCCAGGCGGCTCGCTTCAATATCGGCGATCCCTTGTGCCGAGGCCTCGTCGATGAACTCGGCGGGCGACTGGGCAAAAGCGCTGCTGGCTAACAGGCCCAGTAACGTGGCTAAACTGGCATTGCATAATCGGGTGGCCATGCGGTTCATGGTCGCGCCCTCCTTTTTCCAATTCAAACGGGAGCTTTCGCCCCCGCCTCTCAATCAAAACCACCGGCATCCTTTAGCGGGATTTCTGACCGCCCTTGCGGCCCATGTCGGGTTTCGCCGGGTCTTTATCGACGGTCGTGGTGGTGGTTTTCCCACCCTTGCGACCCGCTTCGGAAGCCTTCGTTCGATCGTTGGTAAAGTTTCCCGAGTTCGAGTTTCTTGAATTAGGCATGATTCTCTTCCTCTTGGTGATGATCGCGGCGAGCTTGCGCCCGCAAAGAATCTGAATTTGCGCGTCACAAAAGGTTTAGAAAATTGCATGGGTACCACGACGAACGGTGCCCGGCGGTCAGACCAGTCGCAGGTGATGCTCGCGTTTGGCGCAGTACATCGCCTCGTCGGCATGCCGGAACAACTGTTTCTCTTCGGTACCGTGATCGGGGTATCGGGCGACGCCGATACTTGGCTGGATGCTCAGGTTATGCCCGTCCAGACGCAGCGGCTGGGCCAGGACCTGACGAACTTTTTCGACCACGATATCGGTGTCTTCCGAGGCGTGAATGCTGTGCAGCAGCACCACGAACTCATCGCCGCCAATGCGCGCCACGGTGTCGGTTTCCCGCACGCAGCCCTTGAGCCGGTTGGCCACCGCTTGCAGCAGCATGTCGCCAACCGCGTGGCCATGGGTGTCATTGACTTGCTTGAAGCGGTCGAGGTCGACGTACAGCAGCGCCATGTACCCGTCGTCCTCACGGGCCAATTGCAGTGATGCCTTGAGCCGGTCGCGCAGCAGCTCACGGTTGGGCAGCTGGGTCAGCTGGTCGTACTGGGCCATGTGTTGCAGGCGGGCGTGCAGTTGTTTGCGCTCGATGGCGGTCGCGACCTGGGCGCAGACGTATTGCAGCAATTCCTTGTCTTGCTCGGTGTAGCGCTCGCCGCCGGGAATGCTTTTGACGATCAACGCGCCGATGGTGCCGTTTTGCGAGTTCAGCGGCACACCCAGCCAGCAGGTTGCGTTCTGCTCTGTCACCAGCACTTCGAAGCCGGCAGGCGGTGTGATCTGGTCCGGGGTCAGCAGGATCGGTTGCCCTGTGCGGATCACTTCGGCGCACAGGCGCCCGGTCATGGTTCCGGGTTGTTCAGGCTGTGGCTCGTGGTCATCGACGTGATAAGGGAAGTTCAGTTCTGCGCAGTGCTCGTCGTACAGCGCCACGGAAAAATTCAGTGCCGGCAGCCATTCGCCGATGATCAGGTGGATACGCTTGAACAACGCCAGCAGGTCCTCTGCCGCATGGGCCGCTTCGGAAATCGCGTACAGCGCGGCCTGCCGGGATTCGGCCTGCTTGCGTTCGGTGATGTCGCGCGCCACCGCGATGCGCAGCTGATCGACCTCGGACCAGCGTGCCGACCAGAGGATGTGCACCACGCTGCCATCCTTGCGCAGGTAGCGGTTTTCGAAGTTGAGCTTGGGTTCGCCGCCCATGATTTCCCGGGCGGCGTCGAGGGTACGCTGGCGATCACCGGGGTGCACCATGTCGATCATTGGCTGGCCGATCATCTCATCGGCGCTGTAGCCGAATATGCGCTCGCACGCGGCACTGACAAAGACGAAGCGGCCCTGTTTATCCACCGCACAGACGGCGTCCAGCAACAGATCGATATAGCTCGCCAATGGCGCGGAATTCCGGTTTTCCATGGTTCGGCGTGGGTGTCCCGATAATGCAGCGCTCATCAATCATCCCTGCCCCGTCGGCCTTGCATCCTTGTGATCACATTCAAGCCTTGTTCGGCATCAGCCCCGGCAACGCATGGACCAGCGCATTGATGGCAAATCCGATGAACATTACCCCGCACAACCGGGTGATTGCCAGTTCATGACGCTGGTACAAGGTGCGCACTCGCCGTGCACCGACAATGCCGATGAGAATAGCGTAGGCGAGCAATCCGCCAACGAAACTCAGGCCAATCAGTGTCGGCAGCATTGACCAGTGGAGCAGTTCCGCACGGCTCGACAACAGCGCCGTGAACGTCGCCACTGCTACCGGATAGGCCTTGGGATTGGTCAGGCCAAACAGGATGCCGTGCCAGAACGGCTGCCGCGCCGGGCCTTGCGGCGCATCAGCGCTACTGCGCCGCGCGCGCACCGCACGCCAGCCGAGCCAGAACAGGTACAGGCCGCTGAGCACACCGAGCACGTCGAACGCGGTACTGCCGATCTCCCGCGCACCGACAATCGCGATCAGCGCCGTGCTGCACCAGACCACATCGCCGAGCAAATGCCCGCACAGAAACCCCGCCCCGGCCCGACGCCCGTGGGCCGCGCCAATGCCGAACACCGCCAGCACACCCGGCCCCGGGGTGATGCCGTAGATAAAACCCGAGGCCAGCACGGCCATTAGCAACGATGGGGTCATGGGGAGTCCTTTTGAACCGTCTGGTGAATGGTCGTCAGTCTATATCAGGTCCTCGGCCGCCGACTGCCTGATCGCGACAGAAATCAGTCAACGGTGGGTCCCCTGCATGATCCGCTCATTCAACCAGTGCAACGCCTGATCCCCGCCCCGCCGCTTGTGCCAGACCTGTACGAAGGTGAACGACGGGATGTGAAACGGTGGTGGCACGACCATCAGTGATTGCTCATCGATATCGCGCAAGCCCCGGGACGCGACGGTGAGGATCAGGTCGGTGCCGCTGATGAGTTCCGGGGCCACGCTCCAGTGCGGCAGGCTGATGGCGACGCGGCGGCGTTCGCGCAGGGCGGTCAGGGCGCGCTCGATTTCCGGGGTGCCGCTGCCGCGCATCTCCAGCAGGACGTGAGGCCGTGCCAGATAGGTGGACAGGTCGAGCACGCCGCCTGCGGGCAAGCTTTTGCGATCCACCAGGCAGGCGTAGTGCTCTTCGAACAGAGGGGTGCTGCGCAAGTCATTGGGCATTTCCGGGAACACACCGACGGCGACATCAAGGTCACCGTTGAGCACCCCGTCGAGCATGCCTTCGCGGCTGCCGTGGCTGATTTGCAGGTCGATGCCCGGCGCTTCGTGACGCAACGTACGGATTAGTCCCGGCAGGACAATGGCGGCGCCATAGTCGGACATCGCCAGGCGGAATGTACGCTGGGCGGTCGCGGGATCGAAGGCATTGGGCGCCAGCAGGGCTTGCACCTGGGCCAGGGCTTCGGCCAGCGGTGCCACCAGTTCCAGCGCTCGCGGCGTCGCGACAAGGCCGGCCCCGGCGCGCACCAGCAGCGGATCGCCCAGCAGGTCGCGCAACCGCGCCAGCGCATGACTGACCGCCGGCTGGCTCAAGTGCAGACGCTCGGCCGCCCGGGTCACGTGTTGCTCGCTGAGCAAGGCGTCGAGGATCACCAGCAAATTGAGGTCGATACGTCGCAGATCATTCATTTGCTGCATGTTCTGGATAACAAAACGGAATTTAAATCTGCGCGACGAATACCCTAGAGTCCAGCAAAACCTGTTGGAGATTGATCATGAGTACGTTGCATTGGGCCGGTTGGTTGCTGCTGGCCGCCTTCGCCGGGGCGGTGGTGCCGTTTCAGAGCGCAATCAACGTCAACCTTGGACGCGGCCTGGGTCATCCGTTGTGGGCGACGCTCGCCTCGTTGCTGGTGAGCGTCGTGGTGTTGTTGCCGATCATCGTTGCGATGCGTTTACCGTTGCCGTCGCTGGCATTCATCAGCCAGGCGCCACTCTGGATGTGGGCCGGTGGCGCCTTTGGGGTGTGTTTTATTTCCCTGGCATTGGTGCTGCTACCCAAACTCGGTGCCGCAGGGTTCATGGCGTTGGCGCTGGCGGGCCAAGTGGTGGCGTCGTTGTTGCTGGATCACTTCGGCTGGTTCGGGTTGATGGAGCGGCCGATCAGCTTGCCCAGGGTGTTCGGGGTGGTGCTGTTGATGGCCGGGGTGGTGTTGATTCAATTTTTTGATGCACCGGCCAAAGGATTGGTGACGGCGGGTTGATGGGGCAACCGACGATGCCAGGGTGTTCTCCTGGCCGCCTTCGCGAGCAAGCCCGCTCCCACAGGGAGGTACGCGGTTCCTGTGGGAGCGGGCTTGCTCGCGAAGGCGGTCTATGGCATCAGGCCTTGTCGAGTGTCCGCAACTTCTGCGGCAACCCCCACAGCAACAGCGCTACGGCAATCAGCGCACAAACACCAATGACATACAGCGCCGGCGTGGTGCTGCCGGTCAGGTCCTTGATCCGGCCGACCATCACCGGGCTGACGATGCCGCCGAACTGGCCCAGGGTGTTGATCACCGCGATCCCCCCGGCGGCCCCCGCACCGGCCCCGGCCAGCAGTTTCGGCGGCAGGGTCCAGAAGCTCGGGATGGAGGCGATGATCCCGGCACCAAGCAGGCCCAATGCGACAATCAGGAAGGTCGTGTGACTGGCGAAGATCCCCGCACAGAAGAACCCGACCGCGCCGACCGCCACCAGACCGGCGACATACTTGCGCCGCTCGCCGGAAGCATCGGACAGGCGTCCGATCACCACCATGCTGATGGCGCCACAGATGTACGGGATGGCCGTCAGCAAGCCGATCATCACCGGACTTTCAGTGCCGGCGCTGCGGATCAGTTGCGGCGCCCAGAAATTCAAGCCGTAGGACGCCACCTGAATCAGGAAATAGATCAGCCCCAAGGTCAGGAAGCCCGGGATCCGCAGGGCGGCGAGCAGCGAACCGCCGCTCTTGTGCGGCTCATGCTGGGCGATGCGGCTGGCCAGCAGGGTCTTCTCCGAAGGCGTCAGCCAATGGGCGTCTTCGATGCGGTCCTTGAGCAGGGTCAACACCAGCAGACCGAGGCCGATGCACGGCACGCCGCCGAGCAGGAACAGCCAGTGCCAGCCACGCATTTGCAGCACGCCGTCGAGGTGTTGCAGCACCAGGCCCGAGAACGGCGCGCCCACCAGGCCGGCGAACGCCGACGACAGGAACAGCATAGAGGTGATGCGCCCGCGATAGTGCTGCGGGAACCACAGGGTCAGGTAATACAGCACGCCCGGGGCGAACCCCGCCTCCATCGCGCCGATTACGAAGCGCAGCACGTAGAACTGCCATTCGCTGTTGACGAACACCATGGCTGCCGTGGCCAGCCCCCAGGACATCATGATCCGGGCGATCCAGCGCCGGGCACCGACCTTGTACAGCATCATGTTGCTCGGCACTTCGAAGATCACATAGCCGACCACGAACAACCCGGCACCGAGGCCATACGCGGTGTCGCTCAGGCTCAAATCGGTCTGCAACTGGAACTTGGCGAAGCTGATGTTGATGCGGTCGAAAAACGCGAACAGGTAGCAGACCATGATCAGCGGCATCAGGCGCCAGGCGACTTTGCTGACCAGGGCTTTTTCGGTGTCGTGGCTAACGGACGGGCTCACGCCCGCCTCCAGTGCATTGAGGCTCATTGTGGTTCTCCAGGCGGACTTCCCGTGGGTGTCCGATTGTTTTTGTTGTCTGGTCAATGTTCGATTTCACTGTAGGAGCGAGCTCGCTCGCGATGAACCCGAGATCGCCGCGCGGTATCTGGCATCCTGCGTTATCGTTGACGTCCATCGCGAGCATGCTCGCTCCTACAGGGGATTGGTGGTCAGGTAGGGATCGGGTGCAGGTCGCAATTGCGCCCGGCCTTGGCCAGTTGACCGGGCACTTCGTGACCGAGCAGCGCCGGCAACCCGCGGGACAGTTTCAGCAGCATCGGCAAATCGATGCCGGTGTGAATGCCGACTTCATCGCACAGGTTCACCAGGTCCTCGGTGCAGATGTTTCCAGATGCCCCCGGTGCGAACGGGCAGCCGCCGAGGCCGCCGAGGGCCGCGTCGAAGCGCCGGGCACCGGCTTCGTAAGCGGCCAGCACGTTGCACAAGCCAAGACCGCGAGTGTTGTGAAAATGCAGGGTCAGGTCCGATGGGGAAACCCTTTGCAGCACCCGGCGCACCAGCCGGTCGACCTGACGCGGGTTGGCCATGCCCGTCGTATCGGCCAGGGTAATGCCCCGGATGCCGAGTTCCTGATAGGCCTCGACGATCTGCAATACGCGGTCCTCATCGATCTTGCCTTCAAACGGACAGCCGAAGCTGGTGGCGATGCTGGCGTTGAGTCGCACAGGGCTGCCGCCAACGAAGTGCACAATCTCACCGAACGCCGCCAAGGAATCCTCACAACGCATGCGCATGTTCGCCAGGTTGTGGGTCTGGCTGGCGGACATCACCAGGTTCAGCTCATCGGCCCTGCACGCCAATGCCCGCTGCGCGCCCTTGAGGTTGGGGATCAACGCGACGTAGATCACCCCCGGTTGCCGGGTGATGC
Source organism: Pseudomonas sp. 18173 (assembly GCF_050432945.1). Classification (NCBI taxonomy): domain Bacteria; kingdom Pseudomonadati; phylum Pseudomonadota; class Gammaproteobacteria; order Pseudomonadales; family Pseudomonadaceae; genus Pseudomonas; species Pseudomonas sp. 18173. The sequence goes on along the minus strand of NZ_JBKFTN010000007.1, from coordinate 105,450 downwards.
CCTTGAACACCAGCTCGCCATCGCGCAGTGCCGGTATGGCTTTGGGCGACACGAACGAACCGGCTTCGATACGGCTGAATCCGGCCTGTGACAGTTGGTCGATCAAGTCAATCTTGTCGTGGGTTTCAACCCAGGTCGGCTCGATTTGCAAACCGTCGCGCGGGGACACTTCCTGCACGATCAGCTGGTCGGAATAGTCAGTGATCATTGCACCACTCCTTCGACTTTCAGGCGTTCGATGTCTGTTGCCGTCAGACCCAGTTGCGCGAGGATGCCGTCGGTGTGCTGGCCCAGCCCGGGGCCGGACCAGTTCACGCCACCGGGGGTCTCGGAGAGTTTCGGCACGATGCCCGGCATCTTCACAGTGGCGCCACCGGGCAGCTCGGCATTGAGCAGCATGTCCCGCGCCTGATAGTGCGGGTCGGCGACGATGTCGGCCACCGAGTAGATGCGCCCGGCCGGGACTTCGGCGGCTTCCAGCGCGGCCAGCACTTCGTCTATGGGCAAGCTGCTGGTCCAGTGGGTGATGGCGGCATCGAGCAGATTGCTTTTGGCGGCACGCCCGTCGTTGTGGGCGAACTCAGGCGCTTCGGCCAGATCGGCGCGGCCGATGGTCTGCATCAGGCGCCGGTAGATCGGGTCGCTGTTGCCGGCAATCACCACGTAGGCGCCGTCGGCGGTCAGATAGGTGTTGGACGGTGCGATCCCCGGCAAGGCGCCACCACTGCGTTCACGCACATGGCCCAGCATGTCGTATTCCGGCACCAGGCTTTCCATCACGTTGAACACGCTTTCGGCCAGCGACACATCAACGATTTGCCCGCCGCCCTGCCCGGTCTTGACCCTCAGCAGCGACATCAGCGCACCGATCACCGCGTGCAGCGAAGCCAGGGAATCGCCAAGGCTCACGCCGACCCGCGCCGGCGGCGAACCGGGCGTGCCGGTGGTGTAGCGGATCCCGCCCATGGCTTCGCCTATGGCACCGAAACCCGGACGATCGCGGTACGGGCCGGTCTGGCCGTACCCGGAAATCCGCACCAGTGTCAGGTTGGGGTTGAGCGCGTGCAGCACGTCCCAACCGAGGCCGAGCTTCTCCAGTGCGCCGGGGCGCAGGTTCTCGATCAGCACATCGGCGCTGGTCGCCAGTTGCTTGACCAGTTCGATGCCTTCCGGGGATTTGAGGTTCAGCGCCAGGGACTTCTTGTTGCGTGATTGCAGGTACCACCACAACGAGGTGCCTTCGTGCAGCTTGCGCCATTTGCGCAGGGGATCGCCCTGGCCCATGGCTTCGATCTTGATCACTTCGGCGCCGAACTCGGCCAGCATGCGCGCGGCAAACGGCGCGGCGATCAGCGTACCGATCTCGATCACTTTGATCGCACTCAAGGGGGCAGTCATCGCGGGGTACCTCTTGTTCTTGGAATATGAGCCAAGGCTAGAGGACAGGGGACTCGGGAATCCAACCTTCAGTTGGCAACGGGCGTTCGCGAAATGCGAACGCTCTGGAAGATTGTCGCGACCTCAGGGCCGCCTTCGCGAGCAAGCCCGCTCCCACACTGGATCTGTGTCGCTTATTAATCCCCTGTGGGAGCGGGCTTGCTCGCGAAGAGGCCAGCCAATTCAGCCGAGAACTATCAGGCTGTACCCCGCAAATGCTCAAACAACATCCGGCTCACCGGCGACAGCAGCGCCTCATCGCGCACCACCAGAATCAACGCCCGGTCCGACCATTCGTCCGTCAATGGCACCGCGTGCAAACCCAGCGCCCGGCCAAACAATTCATAGGCCCGCAGCGGAAGGATGCCGATCCCCATGTTGGCCTGGATCATGCGGCACATGGCGTCGAACCCTGGCACATGAATGCGTACCCGCAGCACCTTGCCAGCCTCACGGGCGGCGGCGTGGGTGCGCATGTTGATCGAACTGGCGGCATGCAAGCCGACGTAATCGCTGTCCAGCGTATCGGCGAAAGCCACGCTCGAGCGGTTTGCCAAGGGATGGTGCGGCGGCATCAGCACCACCAGTTTGTCCTGGCGATACAGCACGCTGTGCAAGCCCTTGATGTCGCTGTCGATGGAACAGATGCCGAGGTCGGCCACCCCGTCGAGCACGCCCTGGATCACCCCGGCGCTGGGGCGTTCTTCGAGGTCGGTCTTGACCTGTGGGTGACGCTCGGAAAAATCCCGCAGGTCCTCGGGCAAAAACTGAATGATCGCCGACAGGTTGGCGAGCATCCGCACATAGCCGCGCACGCCGTGGCTGTGCTCGCCCAGTTCAAGGCCCATTTTCTCGACGTTGAACAACATCTGCCGGGCATGGTGCAGCAGCGTTTCACCGGCCGGCGTCAGGGACATGCCCTTGGCCTGGCGCACGAACAGGCTGATGCCCAGCGCCTCCTCCAGTTCCATCAGCCGCTTGCTCGCCGCCGAGACAGCAATCGCCTCGCGCGACGCCGCACGGGTCAGCGTGCCCTCTTCATGGACGGCGACGAACAGTTGCAGAGTGATCAGGTCGAGACGGCGGATCAGGCTTTTTTGCAGCATCGGGTACTCGGCGAAGTCGGCTCGGGCGAAGTCGCAGCATAACGTTCTTCACCCCGGTCGTGCCGTGGTCCAGGCACCCGCTCGTGATAAAGTCGCCAGCCATAGACCTTTTGCCGTGAGACGAAGACCGCAATGACCGATTTCCAGGATGTCGATGCCCAACTTGAAGACTGGAACGCCTTGCGCAGCAGCACCTCGTTCAGTGGCTTGCTGGTGGGCAACGGTGCCAGTCGTGCGGTGTGGGACGATTTCGGCTACGAGTCGCTGTTCGAAAACGCGCGCACCGTTGAAGAAAAACCCCTGAGCCCGTCCGAACTCAGCGTGTTCGATGCAATGCAGACGCGCAGTTTCGAGCAGGTACTGAGTGCGTTGAAGACCACCAGCCGGGTCAACAAGGCCCTGGCCGTCAGCTCCGCGGCCCCGCGCAATCGCTACTACGCGATCAAGGAAGCGCTGATCAACACCGTGCATGCGGTGCATATCCCGTGGCGGCTGGTGGTGCCTTCGACGCTGGTTACCCTCAATCAGGAACTGGCCAGCTACCGCACGGTGTTCACCACCAATTACGACCTGCTCAACTACTGGGCGGTGCAACACCAGCCCGAGGCGATCACCGATCTGTTCCAGGGTGCCGAACCCGCTTTCGACCTGAGCGACACGACCACCGAAAAAACCCGTTTGCTATACCTGCACGGCGGTCTGCACCTGGTGCGCAACCAGGACGGTACGGCGCGCAAGCTGATGTCGACCGAGGGCACGTTGCTGGGCAATTTCGCCATCAACAACACGATCAAGACCCTCGACGACGTGCCGCTGTTCGTCAATGAAGGCCCGAGTGCGGACAAGCTCAAGACCATTCGCAGTTCGGACTATCTGTCGTTCTGCTACGAGCAACTGCTCGGTCACGGCCAGGCGCTGTGCATCTTCGGCCATGCGCTGGGGGAGCAGGACAGCCACATCATCCACGCCTTGCGCCTGGCGAAACCGCAGGTGCTGGCGATCTCGATTTACCCGCGCAGCAAGGCGTTCATCCAGCACCAGAAGCGGCATTACGCGAAAGTGTTCGAGGGGACGGGGGTTGAGTTGCGGTTTTTTGATTCCAAGAGCCATGCGCTGGGTGGCCCGAAGCTGGCGGTTCCGGTCGAGGTTTAGTACTGGCCGATCTGACGCCTTCGCGAGCAAGCCCGCTCCCACAGGTGACCGCGTTTTTCCTGAAGGAACTCGGTCACCTGTGGGAGCGTGTGTAGATCTCAAAGCACTGGCAAGGTCTTGTCCTTGATCACCTTGGTCGAGCCGTTGGCCTTCACGCTGGCGATGCCTTTCTCCATGGCGGCATCGGAGGAATAGGCCTCGCTGCTGCCAATGATCTCGTGGTTGCCCGCCTTGAGGTTGAAATACGGATGGCCATCCTTGGTGGTTTTCTTTTCGTAACGCTCATCCAGCGGGCTGTTGGCCTGGACCGAGGCGATGCCTTTGTCGGCGGCGGCGTGGGTGGTGTACAGCTCGCTGGTCAGGATGGTCTCGGCGTTGGCTGCCTTGAGGACAAACCTGAACTGGCCACTGCTGCTTTTGCTCACTTCATACCATCCGGACATGCTTGTTCTCCTTGGCGATTGAGAGGTTGCGCGCTTCAGAGTAAAGACCAAGCCGGGATTTCTGTCGCCTGTACGGCCCCCTTCGCGGGCAAGTCGAATCGTCGCACCGCCGCTCCCACAGGTTCAGCGCGATCCGTGTGGGAGCGGGCTTGCTCGCGAAGGGGTCGACGCAATGCCGGTTATTTCACCACCGCGCGCACCACCGACAACTCCGGCGCCTGAGCCCGGCGCTGACTCAGATACCGCGTACAACTCACCCGCAGGAACGAGGCGAAATTGACCACCTCGCCGCGATAGTCCATCACCTCTTCATACAGCTTGGCGATCAACTGATTGGTGGTCATGCCGTCGACCTCGGCGATTTCGCTGAGGATGTCCCAGAACTGATTTTCCAGGCGCAGGGTGGTGACCACCCCGCAGATGCGCAGCGAGCGGGAGCGCGATTCGTAAAGAATCGGGTCGGCTTTGACGTACAGCTCGCACATGGACAGGTCCCTCGTTACAACGTGATCTTGGTACCCAGCAACCCCAGGAACCCGGCCAGCCAGCTCGGGTGCGCGGGCCAGGCCGGAGCCGTGGCCAGGTTGCCCTGAACATGGCCGTCCGTCACCGGGATATCGATATAGGTGCCGCCAGCCAGTCGCACTTCCGGAGCGCAGGCCGGGTAAGCGCTGCATTCGCGACCTTCGAGCACACCCGCTGCCGCCAGCAACTGCGCGCCATGGCACACGGCGGCGATCGGTTTGCCGGCCTTGTCGAAAGCGCGCACCAGTTCCAGGACCTTTTCGTTCAGGCGCAGGTACTCCGGCGCACGGCCGCCCGGAATCAGCACGGCGTCATAATCGGCGGCGTTGACCTTGGTGAAATCGAAGTTGAGGGCAAACAGGTGGCCGGGTTTTTCGCTGTAGGTCTGGTCGCCTTCAAAGTCATGGATCGCCGTGCGTACGGTCTGGCCGGCGGTTTTGTCCGGGCAAACGGCGTGCACCGTATGGCCGACCATCAGCAGCGCCTGGAACGGCACCATCACCTCATAGTCTTCGACGTAATCACCGACCAGCATCAGAATTTTTTTCGCAGCCATGGGGAGGACTCCTCTGGAAGTGGGCGTGCAGGAGTATTCAAGGTAGTCATTATCCGGCGGGTCGGGTAACAACCGGCTACTACCTGATGGACCGCGTTATCGTTCTTCGCGAGCAAGCCCGCTCCCACATTGGAATGCATTCCCCTGTGGGAGCGGCGGTGCGGCGATCCGACTTGCTCGCGAAGAGGCCTGCAAACTGTACGGATAACTCTGCACCTAGCTGTAACAGCGGCTTTCCCCAGGTTTATGGCTATATAACGACATCTCCCACCCTCCAAGATTCTGGTTGCCATCATGTCCTCCCGCGAAAACACCGGCATGGCCCTGGGCCTGCTCGGCGTTGTGATCTTCAGCCTCACCCTGCCCTTCACGCGGATTGTCGTGCAGGAACTCCACCCGTTGCTCAACGGCCTGGGCCGGGCACTGTTTGCGGCGGTTCCGGCGGCGTTGCTGTTGCTGTGGCGCCGGGAAAAATGGCCGACCTGGAAACAGGTCAAAGGCCTGATGCTGGTGATGGCCGGGGTGATCCTGGGTTTCCCGGTATTGTCAGCCTGGGCCATGCAAACCCTGCCGGCGTCCCACGGTGCGCTGGTCAACGGATTGCAGCCGCTGTGCGTGGCGCTGTACGCCGCGTGGTTGTCCCATGAGCGACCTTCGAAAGCCTTCTGGGGCTGCGCCGCATTGGGCAGCGCGTTGGTGCTCGGTTATGCCCTGATCAGCGGTGCCGGCAGTATTCAGGCCGGTGACTTGCTGATGCTTGGCGCCATTGCAGTGGGTGGGCTGGGGTACGCCGAGGGCGGCCGACTGGCCAGGGAGATGGGCGGCTGGCAGGTGATCTGCTGGGCACTGGTGCTGTCGACGCCGCTGCTGATCGGCCCGGTGGTGTACCTGGCACTGCAACATCAGGGCGAGATCTCCGCCAAGACCTGGTGGGCCTTCGGCTACGTCTCGCTGTTTTCGCAGTTCATCGGTTTCTTCGCCTGGTACGCCGGGCTGGCCATGGGCGGCATTGCCCGGGTCAGTCAGATCCAGTTGCTGCAGATCTTCTTCACCATCGCCTTCTCGGCGCTGTTCTTCGGCGAGCATATCGAGCCCATTACCTGGCTGTTTGCCGCCGGGGTCATTGTGACGGTGATGCTGGGGCGCAAGACCGCAGTGCGCCCGGCGCAACCGGGCACATTGCCGGCCGGGGTTCAGGTCAAACCTTAGCCGCGAGGTAACCGTCAGCGCGCAGCAGCGTTTCCAGGCAATGCTCACTGATGTGATAGAAATCCTTGAGCTCCTGGATTTTCGCCAACAGTTGAGCCGGATCGAACGGCTCGGCGCGCTTGACCGCCAGGATCATCTTGTTCTTGTTGGTGTGCTCCAGTGAGATGAACTCGAACACCTTGGTCTCGTAGCCGCAGGCTTCAAGGAACAACGCTCGCAGACTGTCGGTGACCATTTCCGCCTGCTGGCCCAAGTGCAAGCCGTATTGCAGCATCGGCTTGAGCAGCGCCGGGCTCTGGATCTGCAGGCGGATCTGTTTGTGGCAGCACGGCGAACACATGATGATCGACGCACCGGAGCGGATGCCGGTGTGGATCGCATAGTCGGTGGCGATATCGCAGGCATGCAGGGCGATCATCACGTCCAGCTCGCTCGGTGCCACGCTGCGCACGTCACCGCACTTGAACACCAGCCCCGGATGCTCAAGCCTTGCCGCCGCCGCGTTGCACAGGGTGACCATGTCTTCACGCAGCTCGACGCCGGTCACTTCGCCTTCGGCCTTCAAGGTGTTGCGCAGGTAATCGTGGATGGCGAAAGTCAGGTAACCCTTGCCCGAACCGAAGTCCGCCACACGCACCGGTTTGTCCAGCGCCAGAGGTGACGAGGTCAGCGCATGGCTGAACACTTCGATGAACTTGTTGATCTGTTTCCACTTGCGCGACATCGCCGGGATCAGCTCATGCTGCTTGTTGGTCACCCCCAGGTCGGTGAGAAACGGCCGGCTCAGGTCAAGAAAACGGTTTTTCTCACGGTTGTGCTCGGCCGATGGCGCTTCACGCAATTGCTGGGGTTTGCTCTTGAACAGCGATGACTTGCCCTTTTTGCTGTATTCGAGCTGGGCTTCGTCGGTCAACGACAACAAATGCGCATTCTTGAACGACGCCGGCAGCAGCCCGGCAATGCTCGCCACGCCTTCGGCCAGCGGCAGGTTCTTGGTGATATCGCGAGTCTTGTAGCGGTAGACAAAAGACAGGCAAGGCTGCGCCTTGACCGTCACCGGCTTGATGATGACCCGCTGCAAGTCCGTTTCATCGCCCGCGTACTTGGCCAGCACCAGTTTGATGAACGCATTGTGTTCGAGGCTGGTTCGCAGCAGATCGATGAACTGGGCGTGATGATCCGGCGCGAGGCTGGCGGGAGTGGCGGTGACGGACATGGAAAAACGGCCTCAGGCGGTGCGGATCAGGGAATGCCGGCTATTTTAGGGGGGATGAGGGTTTTGGGCACGGGGTTATTTCGTGCCAGGTCCCGACGCGTAGCCCGGGACCTGGATTGCCTCCCTGAATTTTCAGGGTTCCACTAACCGAAGCTTGCGACTGCTCGGCGAGTTGATGATGAATTTGACGATCAATCCCACCGGCACCGCCCAGGTCAGGCCATTGGCCGGGTCAGTCACCACGGCGACGGTTTCGGAGCTTGCGTCGATGTCCAGGCGTCGGCGGTCGTTACTGGATTTAAGTATTCCATAGGCATGGCTGACCAGCTTTTCCGCCAGATGCATAGGCACATCAATGCCCTCCAGGTGCTTCACTGCACGACAGAACAGTACCTGGTCATCGATCAATCCATCTCTTTCATGCCGAACCAGAAACGCCTGGGCGATGGCCAACAGTTCCTCATTCAACTCCGTGTTTTCTTCGACTGCATCCATGCTCACGACTCCTGTGCGGTGTCAGCCGACAGTACACTCTGTGCTACAGGCCGGGCGGCGCGACGCAAGTCCGGTCCGGCGCAGGGCAGACGTACAGAGGGGTTGGGCATTCCACTGGGCGACAGTTCATGGGTCATTTCAAACTCGGCCCGCACCGACCAGCCACAGGCCTCCGATGTGCATTGCAGGTAGGCCACCCGCAGGAAAATATGCCGCCCCTCGCTGGTCCGGATACGCATGCGGTTCAAGCAGTGCGGACATACCATTTTATAAGTGCTCATGCCTGATTCCTGACGGTCATCCGGTGGTAATCGACTGAATCAAACGCAATACTGCTTGAAACATTGGTCTGTGCTGTTCGGTCTGGCGAAAAACATCTGCCCGTCAAAAGGAAGTGCAACGGGTGGATGCGTATTGGGTGTGATACATGCTCGTAGGAAATCACCCTGATACCATTAGGAAGTTTCGACATCGTATTCTTCTGATTCATAGTTGATGATTGATTACTCACAAGAAAAAAAGTACTCATTACGCATACGTTAGGCACTCGAAAAGCATATGTCAAAAGGAAGAGGCTCAAATTGCGTAGCAAAAAATCACAAGATGTTCTGGCGCGACTGAAGCAGATTACCGGAACAAAAACCGACGCATCCTTATCTTCAGCACTAAAGATCAGCCCACAAACCCTCAGTAGTTGGAAAGGCCGCGACAGCACACCATACTCAGTATGCGTAGAAATCGCTCAAACTCGCGGCATTTCTCTTGACTGGTTGCTGTTGGGTGAAGGCCCGATCCAGCGACCCGCAACGACCGGGCCGCTCGAAAGCTCGCAGGAAACCACGACGCGGGAAAACACCATTCTCGCGCTGTGGCGATTGCTCGATGAAGATGACCGTTGCGCCATACAAAACGCACTGGAGGAAAAGCGTCGCCTGCGTGATCTGGAACTCAAACTTTCGGAAATGGCCTCAATACTTTCATCACTTCAACATGCAAACGAAACGTGAAACCAAAGAACAACCTCAAGTTCATTACTTCAATGCGTGCCACAGCACCATGATGTTTCCGCCACTGCGAATAATGACCGCACATGACAAAACACTAATGACGGTATGCCACGGGCTCACCGGTACAAATGCCAGCAATACATCCATGCCGGCAATGCACGACGCCCCACCGAGCAAACTGGTCAATAGTCCATCGCGCCAACAGTGACGCTCTTCGTCGCGCTGATAACATGCCAGCCTGAAAGCACTCAGCAGATGAGCAACGCCGGTTACCAGAATCAGCGCAACCATTTCATTGCCCATTACCCTCGCCCCCTGAAGTGACGAATGATTTCGCCGAGACCTGCACCATCGATCCACTGCATGATTTTGATACTGACCGGAATCACGATCAGCGCACAGAAAAACGCCGTCACGCCTGTAGTCAGAAAGGGGGTCACCTGCAGCGCGACTGGCGTAAAGAGATAGCCAACGCCTGCCGACAACAACCAGGAACCCATTCGCTGCCACGCCTTGAAGTTGCCACGAGTGGTGGTCACCAGCCACGCCCCCAGCGCCGCGCCGAACAGTGCCTCGCCATCAATCGACGGCAATGTCGCGATACCCAGCCCCAACAAAAGCCCACTGATACTGTTGTAGGTCGAATCACTCAGATCCATGAATACCTCGTACAACCGGCTGGCCAATACTGATGGCTCCCGACTCGATGGCTTTGAGCAACGCGGCACTGCGGGAGTTGACGGCGAACTTGCGGCGGATATTGGAGAAGTGGAAATTGACCGTGGATTCCGAGCAATTCTGAATCCGGGCAATCTCCCAGGATGTTTTACCTTTGAACAACCACATTAAGGTTTGCGTCTCCTTCGCGGTCAGTTGCGCCGGCGGCGGGTTTTCCCCGCCATCGGGTATTGCACCGGGAAAAGAGTCACGCGTTTGATGCGCAGGCATAAAATTCTCTCTACGTCAGAACGCCCGTCACAGGGCACTAGCTCTTGGAGAGAGATACTGAAGAGAAGACCGGCTACGGACAACACGCAGCCTTTGTACCCTGGCGTGCGACAAACCGCTCTAATTCAAAGGTTAGCCGAGCACCACCAGGCGATTGGGCAACTCATTGCGCACATGGGTCACGGGCACATGCACCTTGAGCAGCTCGCCACAGGCCTCGATGCAACTGACAAACCCTTGCAGCGTCTGCCCCTGCTTCACCTGCTGGGTGAACGTGGCGACGATGGCGTCCCAGTTCTTGTTGTCCAGGCGACTGGATATCCCTTCATCCACCAGGATCTCCACATAACGCTCGGCCTCGGACACGAAAATCAGCACGCCGGTGCTGCCTTCGGTGTGGTGCAGGTTCTGCTCCAGAAACTGCCGGCGCGCCAGGTTCGAGGCGCGCCAGTGGCGCACCGAGCGCGGGATCAGATGGGTGGTGACTTTCGGCAGGCGAAACACCAGGCACAGGATGATGAAGATGGCCCATTGCACGATCAGCAGGCTGTGCATGGTCAGCCAACCGGTGAGGTAGTGCACGACGCCCGGCACCAGCAGCGCCAGCAGGCTGGCCCACAGCAACGGGATGTACGCATAGTCGTCGGCGCGGGCCGCGAGCACGGTCACCAGTTCGGCATCGGTATCGCGCTCGACCCGGGCAATGGCCTCGGCGACTTTGCGTTGTTCGTGTTCAGTCAGTAATGCCATGTCGTGAATTGCCTGCTCGTTTTTATTATCACCAGCCGCCGGACGAACCGCCCCCGCCGAAACTGCCCCCGCCGCCGCTGAAGCCTCCTCCTCCACCGCCGCCAAATCCGCCACCGCCAAAGCCGCCCCCGGTTCCACCGGAGCCGCCCCGGCCGGCAGGAAGGATACCGAGCATCTGGCACACAAAAACAGTCAGGATGAACAACATCACCAAAAACACCAACAACCCGGGATGCTGCGAGACAAAATCGTCCCCCGGATCGCCCCTGGACTCATATGCCGTGGAGGGTTCGTCCAAGGGGTTGCCGCCCAGCACCACCAGCATTGCCGCCACGCCATCACTGATGCCTTTGCTGAAGTTGCCGGCCTTGAACGCCGGGGTGATGACCCGGTTGATGATCACCGAACTCTGGGCGTCCGTCAGTCGGTCCTCCAGGCCGTAGCCGACTTCGATGCGAAGTTTGCGCTCGTTGCGGGCAACGATCAGCAAGGCGCCGTTGTTCTTGTCCTTCTGCCCGATGCCCCAGTGGCGACCCAATTGGTAACCGAAGTCGGCGATGTCGGCGCCTTGCAAATCCGCCAACGTCACGACCACAAGCTGTTCGCCGGTGGCTTGCTCATGGGCCTGGAGTTGCCGGGTGAGTTGCTCGCGCACCGATGGCTCGATCATCTGCGCGTTGTCGACCACCCGGCCGGTCAGCGCCGGGAAGCTCAGCTCGGCCCGGGCCGTGATCGTCACTACCCACAACAACAGCAACAGGCCTGTTTTCAGGACGCGCATTGGCAACCTCTTGCGTGGTGACGCCGATCAGCGCTTTTCAGAATTTGACCTCGGGGGCCTTTTCCGCCCCTGGTGTGGCTTCGAAGGTCTCGCGAACCGGCAGATTGCTATACATCACGCTGTGCCACAGGCGTCCGGGGAACGTACGGATCTCGGTGTTGTATTTCTGCACCGCGAGGATGAAATCACGCCGGGCCACGCTGATCCGGTTCTCGGTGCCTTCAAGCTGCGATTGCAACGCGAGGAAGTTCTGGTTGGCCTTCAGGTCCGGATAACGCTCGGAAACCACCATCAACCGGCTCAAGGCGCCACTGAGCTGATCCTGGGCCTGCTGGTACTGCTTGAGTTTTTCCGGGTTGTCGAGGGTCGAGGCGTCCACCTGGATCGACGTGGCCTTGGCCCGGGCCTCAATGACCGCCGTCAGTGTCTGTTCTTCATGCCTGGCGTAGCCCTTGACGGTTTCCACCAGGTTGGGAATCAGGTCGGCGCGCCGCTGGTACTGGTTCTGCACCTGGCCCCAGGCAGCCTTGGCCTGCTCGTCGAGGGTCGGGATGTTGTTGATGCCGCAGGCGGTCAGCAACGTAGCCAGTATCAGCAATGTGGCGACCTGCAAACGCGAACGGTAGGTTGGACTTGCATTCATCAGGATGATGCTCCCTTGTACACTTCATGAAAAAGCCGACCGTGAATCCTTCTGAGCCGGCTCTTGGGGCATAATCGCCCGCGCCTCTGGATTGCAACGGGCCGATGGGCTAAAAAGAGGCCCTGCGCAAAAACGCATCCGCCCGCTGGCTGTCGTTTTTGGCTCTGGTTTTTTGAGCCGGCACCCGAACAACAATAGACGTTCCCTAATTTTTGGCTGGTCGGCGTGTGCATCGCCGTTTGGGCCCTTGAGAAAACTATTCATGAAGAAGCTGTGTTTGCTGGGCCTGTTCGTCAGCCTGGCCAGTCATAACGTATTGGCCGCCACGACACCCGCACCCCTGGAGAACAAGGAAGCCTTCGTCAGCAACCTGATGAAGCAAATGACCCTCGATGAAAAAATCGGCCAGTTGCGCCTGATCAGCATCGGCCCGGAAATGCCGCGCGAGATGATCCGCAAGGAAATCGCGGCGGGCAACATCGGCGGTACGTTCAACTCGATCACCCGCCCGGAAAACCGGCCGATGCAGGACGCGGCCATGCGCAGCCGCCTGAAGATCCCGATGTTTTTCGCCTACGACGTGATCCACGGCCACCGCACCATTTTCCCGATCCCGCTGGCCCTGGCCTCGAGCTGGGACATGGATGCCATCGGCCTGTCCGGGCGCATCGCCGCCAAGGAAGCCGCGGCCGACAGCCTCGACATCACCTTCGCGCCGATGGTCGACATCTCCCGCGACCCGCGCTGGGGCCGCACTTCCGAAGGTTTCGGCGAAGACACCTACCTGGTGTCGCGTATTGCCGGCGTGATGGTCAAGGCCTTCCAGGGGACTGGCGCGAACGCGGCCGACAGCATCATGGCCAGCGTCAAGCACTTCGCCCTGTACGGCGCGGTCGAGGGTGGTCGCGACTACAACGTGGTCGACATGAGCCCGGTCAAGATGTACCAGGACTACCTGCCGCCGTACCGCGCCGCCATCGATGCCGGCGCTGGCGGGGTGATGGTCGCGCTGAACTCGATCAACGGCGTGCCGGCCACGGCCAACACCTGGCTGATGAATGACCTGCTGCGCAAGGAGTGGGGCTTCAAGGGCCTGGCAGTCAGCGACCACGGGGCGATCTTCGAGCTGATCAAGCACGGCGTCGCCGCCGACGGTCGCGAAGCGGCGAAGCTGGCGATCAAGGCCGGCATCCACATGAGCATGAACGACACCCTGTACGGCAAAGAACTGCCAGGGCTGCTGAAGTCCGGCGAGATCCAGCAGAGCGACATCGACAACGCCGTGCGCGCGGTACTGGAAGCCAAGTACGACATGGGCCTGTTCAAGGACCCGTACCTGCGTATCGGCAAGGCCGAGGATGATCCGGTCGATACCTACGCCGACAGCCGCCTGCACCGTGCCGAGGCCCGTGACGTAGCGCGCCGCAGCATGGTGTTGCTCAAGAACAGCAACGAAACCCTGCCGCTGAAGAAGACTGCGAAAATCGCCCTGGTCGGCCCGCTGGCCAAGGCCCCCATCGACATGATGGGCAGCTGGGCCGCTGCCGGGAAGCCGGCGCAATCGGTGACCCTGTTCGACGGTATGACCAACGCGCTGGGTGATAAATCGACGCTGATCTACGCCCGTGGCGCCAACATCACCAGCGACCCGAAAATCCTCGGTTACCTGAACTTCCTCAACTTCGACGCCCCGGAAGTGGTGGATGACCCGCGCCCGGCGAATGTGCTGATCGATGAGGCGGTGAAAGCGGCCAAGGAGGCTGACGTCGTCATTGCCGCCGTCGGCGAATCCCGTGGCATGTCCCACGAATCGTCGAGCCGCACCGACCTGAACATCCCGGAAAACCAGCGCGAGCTGATCCGGGCCCTGAAAGCCACTGGCAAGCCGCTGGTGCTGGTGCTGATGAACGGCCGTCCGCTGACGATCCTCGAAGAGAAGGAACAGGCCGACGCAATCCTGGAAACCTGGTTCACCGGCACCGAAGGCGGCAACGCCATCGCCGATGTGCTGTTCGGCGACTACAACCCGTCGGGCAAGCTGCCGATCACCATCCCGCGTTCGGTAGGCCAGATTCCGACCTACTACAACCACCTGACCATTGGCCGGCCGTTCACCCCGGGCAAACCGGGCAACTACACCTCGCAGTATTTCGATGACACCACGGGCCCCCTGTACCCGTTCGGTTACGGCCTGAGCTACACCGACTTCAGCCTGAGCGACATGGCGCTGTCGTCGACCACGCTGAACAAGACCGGCAAGCTCGACGCCAGTGTCACGGTGAAAAACACCGGCAAGCGTGATGGCGAAACCGTGGTGCAGCTGTACATCCAGGACGTGGCCGGTTCGATGATTCGTCCGATCAAGGAACTGAAGAACTTCCAGAAATTGATGCTCAAGGCCGGCGAACAGAAAGTCGTGCACTTCACCATCACCGAGGACGACCTGAAGTTCTACAACACCCAGCTCAAGTACGCGGCAGAGCCGGGCAAATTCAACGTACAGATCGGCCTGGATTCAGCGGACGTGACACAGCAGAGTTTTGAGTTGCTGTAATCCCTGAAGCAACGCAAAACAAATGTGGGAGCGGGCTTGCTCGCGAAGACGGAGTGTCAGACAACGATGATGTCGACTGACAGACCGCTTTCGCGAGCAAGCCCGCTCCCACATTGGATCTCAGTGTTTTCGGAAATCGGGTACTAGCCCCGCCGATCCAGCAGATTCACCACCACTCGATCCACCCATCCCCACACCCGCTGCTTGACCCGCCGCCATAGTGGCCGCCGCTTCCATTCTTCCAGGCTGACTTGCTGGCTCAGGGCGAAGTCGTTCTCGAAACTCGCGGCTACCGCCCGGGTCAATCCGGGGTCCAGTGCTTCCAGGTTGGCTTCCAGGTTGAAGCGCAGGTTCCAGTGATCGAAGTTGCACGAGCCGATGCTCACCCAGTCATCGATCAGGACCATTTTCAGGTGCAGGAAACACGGCTGGTATTCGTAGATCGTCACCCCGGCCCTGAGCAGTCGCGGGTAATAGCGATGGCCGGCATAACGCACGGAGGGGTGATCGGTACGCGGGCCGGTCAGCAGCAAGCGCACATCGACGCCCCGGGCAGCCGCCCGGCGCAGGGAACGGCGGACTTTCCAGGTCGGCAAAAAGTACGGCGTGGCCAGCCAGATCCGTCGATGGCCGCTGTTCAGCGCGCGCACCAGCGATTGCAGAATGTCCCGGTGTTGGCGGGCGTCGGCATATGCCACCCGGCCCATGCCCTCGCCCTGGGACGGCACACGGGGTAACCGCGGCAAGCCGAAATGCGAGGCCGGTCGCCAGGCACGTCGATGGCGGTTGGCAATCCACTGCCGGTCGAACAGCAGCTGCCAGTCGAGCACCAGCGGCCCCGTGATTTCCACCATCACTTCGTGCCATTCGCTGACGTCTTCGCCCGGCGTCCAGAACTCATCGGTGACACCCGTGCCGCCGACCACGGCCAGGCTCTGGTCCACCAGCAGCAGCTTGCGGTGATCGCGGTAAAAATTGCCGACCCAGCGTCGCCAGCTCAGACGATTGTAGAAACGCAGCTCCACACCGGCGGACATCAGGCGCTGACGCAAGGCCAGGGTAAAGGCGAGGCTGCCGTAATCATCGAACAGGCAGCGCACCCGCACACCGCGCTCGGCGGCCTGCACCAAGGCCTGGACCATGGCTTCGGCGCAGGCGCCCGCCTCCACCAGGTACAGCTCCAGTTCGACCTGTTCTTCAGCCCGGGCAATCGCCACCAGCATGCGCGGAAAAAACTGTGGGCCGTCGACCAGCAGTTCGAAATGGTTGCCTTCACGCCAGGGAAAAACCGGACCGGCCATGTCAGCGCGCCGAGAAAATCAGTACCGCGCCCACCGGTACCGACAGACTGATCGCCGACAGACCGGCCATTTTGCGCAACGCCTCCAACCCTGGAGCCAAATCGAAATCCTCGGCATTGATCACCAGCGGTTCGAGGGTCACCACCTGAAAGCGCCGGTCATCCAGACGGGTCGCCAGCAGTTGGGCCTGGTACTGGTGTTGTTTGCCGTGCAGGTCGACCGTCAGCGGCAGGCGCAACTCCAGCTGCGCACCGGGAGCGAGGTCGTTGATCGGGCGCGGATCGATTTTCGTGGTGATCAAGGCGTCGGGAAAGCGGTCGATCTGGAACAGCTCCTTGCGCATGCGCTCATCGCGCAGCGGTATGCCGCTGTTGATCGACTCCAGCTCGACCTCTACCTGTGCCAGCCCCTCGGGATCGACCTTGCCGTGCAGCACCAGAAAGCGTTGCACTTCGGAGACATTGGCATTCTTGGTGCTGACAAACGACAGGCGCGAAGACTCGCCATCGAGGTACCAATCGGCACGGGCCGACAAAGCGGCGCCAGCCAGCAGCAGGAAAGCGAGGGATTGCAGGGTGGAGCGCATCAACATAAAGACTCGTGGGGCAGATAAACCTGTGCTGAACCTTAACCGGCCTTCAGCGCATTGCAAGCCATCTACTGCCTCAATCGCGCTTTTGTGGCGAGAGCGCTATCGCCCAACATGAAGATTACTTCCCCCTCAAGGCTGCAAACGGCAGCCCTGTCGTTCGCCGACCCACAGGGCGCTGTTGCTGCGGCCCATGCCGCTGACCGTGACACGCTTGCCGGTCGGGTCATCGCTAAAGCTGCTGGCGGGCAACCACTGTTTTACATAACGGTGGCAGTACTCCGCGTCGTTGTTCATCACGTAGCGGCATGAACAGTATTCCTTGGCGGTGTAGGCACTGATGATGTCGGGGAACGCCCACAACGCCACCCGTTCGTGCCAGATCCAGCCGAACAAGGCGATCAGCAGGATCAGCAACAGGGATGCGATCGGTCGACGGCGAATGAAAGCGGTCATGGCTGCACCTTCCCGGCAAAGGCATTGAGCGCGAGCTTGAGCAATTCGTTGTGTCGGTAACTGCCGTCGCGATCATCGCCGTAGCGAACGATCACCAGGTGTTCACCGGGGATCACATACATCGCCTGCCCCCAATGACCGAGCGCGGCGAAGGTGTCGGCGGGGGCATCGGGCCAGGGTTTTTCCGCCCCCTCAACAGCTCGATTGAGCCACCATTGCCCGCCCGGAACGGCATCATCCTGATGGGCGTGATAGTGGGCGAACGGCTCGCGGTTGAACGCCACCCAGTCCTTGGGCAGCAGTTGTCTGTCTCCCCAGCGACCCTCGCGGTCCATCAACAGACCGACCCGGGCCAGATCCCGTGCAGTAAGGTAGGCATAGGACGAAGCCACGAAGGTGCCCGTGGCATCGGTTTCCCAGGTGGCGTGGCGAATGCCCAGCGGTTCGAACAATGCAGCCCATGGATAGTCGGGATAGCGGCTGGGACCGACGATGGTTTTCAACGCGGCGGACAGCAGATTGCTGTCTCCGCTGGAGTAGCGAAATGCCCGGCCCGGCGCCGCGTACGCAGCATGGGCTGCGGTGAACGCGGCCATGTCACGGTGACCGCGGGTGTAGAGCATGGCCACCACCGAAGACTTCAGCGGTGCGTATTCATAGTCCTCCTGCCAATCCAGGCCCGAGGCCCAGTGCAGCAGGTCGGCCATGGTCATGTCGGGGTGTTTTTGCAGGGGCGGATAGAACTTCGCCACCGGGTCGCCGAGTTTGAACAAGCCTTCGCCATAGGCCATGCCGAGGACCGTGGCCATCAGGCTCTTGCTGATCGACCAGGTCAGGTGCGGCGTCTCGGCCGTTGTCGGACCGGCGTAGCGCTCGTAGAGCAACTGGCCGTCGCGGATCACCAGCAAGGCATCGGTGCGAACGCCTTGGCGAGTGCTGTCATCGCGAGCTGGGAAGACGTAGGCCTCCAGGGCTTGAAGCGCCGGGCCAGTGGGCGTCGGGGCGGTCGGCCATTGCTCGGAGGGCCAGTATTCGGCCCGGGCCGTGACGCTGAGCAACAGCAGGAAAATGAGGGACAAGCCTTTTGGCATGGCGAGGGCTCGGAGATTGAACTGGCTGAGCCTAGTCGAGGTTGATGACAGTTCCTGGATTTGTGTTGCTGTTGAGGCCGTCTTCGCGAGCAGGCTCGCTCCCACAAGGGAATGCATTTCAAATGTGGGAGCGAGCCTGCTCGCGAAGAGGTCGGTCAATCCAGCGAAGATCCGGAAAGTGCCTTGGCCAACCGTTTGCCCCGCGCGCCCGCCGCCAACTCCATCACCGCCCGGTCGCGCTGCCACATCGCCGCCCACTGCGCAGGCCCTGCAGCCAGTGCCTCGTCCACTTCAACCTTGAGCCCTTCGAACTGTGCAAACAGCCCGCCAAGCACCACGTGCCCGGCCAGGCTGGTCGGTGGCTGGCGGCTGCTTTCCGCGCACCCGGCCAACAATCCCAGCAGACGCAATTGCAAGGATTGCGGCCAGGCACAGTCCTGACCGATGCCATACAACCAGGCCGTCATGGCGCTCAGTACATAGATGTCTTCCAGCGTGCGGAACGGTTTGACGTAGGCATCCCAGCCATCCCCCGCGAGCAACTCGCACTGCGCGTTATCCAGATACAACCGGCCATGGCTGATGTCCGGCATCAACGGGATCGGTGCCAGTTTTTCCACGCGCACACCCGGTTCATCGCGATAGATCACCGCCAGGCTCAAGCGCGGATCGGCGCCGGGCGCCTCGCTGCGCGCCGCCACCAGCAACCAGTCGGCGGCATCCCCGGCGGTGACGAAATCCTTGCGGCCGCTCAGGCGCAAACCGCTCAGCCGGGTTTGCATGTCGGCCGGGCGCAGGCTGCGCTGTTCGGTGGCGCACAACGCGCCGAGGCTCAGTGGCGCGCTCGGCCAGAGCATGCGCAAGGCCGCTTGGTAGCCCACCAGGAATGCCAGGCCCGGCGTCGCCATCAACCGCCCGCCGAGCACGGCCAGCTCAAACGGCGTGACCCCTCCCAACTGCTGCAACAAGGTCGCGAAACCTTCGGCCAGGTCCGGGTTGGCGGGCAAGCGATCACGGCGGTTCAACAGGGTTTGCCAGGGCATAGGAGGCTCCTCGAGGGCTGTCATATAAGCATCACCAAAGCTTAATGGCGATGACACCGGGGCTACATAGCCTGACTTTGCACAACACGGCTAGACAAAGAAAGTCGATTCGCTGTAGCCCAAAGACGGGTGAGCAGCCCGCACGGAGATTCGCCATGACTCAGATCGCCCGCATCAGCGACACCGGCAACGAACGCCGCCTGCAAGCCGAACGCCTGATGGGCGCCGAGGCCTTGCAGGAAGCCCAGGCCTTGCGCTTCAACGTGTTCAGCGGCGAATTCAACGCCAGGCTCAAGGGCGCTGAACTGGGTCTGGACATGGATGACTACGACGTTCACTGCGCCCACATCGGCGTGCGCGACTTGAACACCGGGCGTCTGGTGGCGACCACCCGCTTGCTCGACCACACGGCTGCCAGCAGCCTGGGCAAATTCTACAGCGAAGAAGAATTCAGCCTCCACGGCCTGGTGCACCTGCAAGGCCCGATCCTGGAAATCGGTCGCACCTGCGTCGACCCGGCCTACCGCAACGGCGGCACCATCGCCGTACTCTGGGGCGAACTGGCCGAAGTCCTGAACCAGGGCGGCTACAGCTACCTGATGGGTTGCGCGAGCATTCCGATGCAGGATGGCGGCGTGCAGGCCCATGCGATCATGCAGCGTCTGCGCGAACGCTACCTGTGCACCGAACACCTGCGCGCCGAACCGAAGAACCCGCTGCCAAGCCTGGACATCCCGTCGAACGTGATTGCCGAAATGCCACCGCTGCTCAAGGCCTACATGCGCCTGGGCGCGAAGATCTGCGGCGAGCCATGCTGGGACGAAGACTTCCAGGTCGCCGATGTGTTCATCCTGCTCAAGCGCGACGAACTCTGCCCGCGCTACGCCAAACACTTCAAGGCGGCTGTGTAATGAGCCGGTTGCGCGTGTACGCGCGAATCGCGCGAGTGCTGATGGTGGTGACGCTGGGCCTGGGCATGGCCAGCGTGTTCGGGCTGTTCGAGCGCCTGGGCATGGCCCATTCGATGGCGCGTCGCCAGCGCTGGTCGCGGTTTTTCATGGCGCGCCTGAGCAACGCCCTGCCCTTTGACGTCACCGTCCACGGCGAGCTGCCGAAGGCGCCGATGCTCTGGGTCAGCAACCACGTGTCCTGGACCGACATCCCGCTGCTGGGCATGCTCACGCCGCTGTCGTTCCTGTCCAAGGCCGAAGTGCGCACCTGGCCAGTGGCCGGCTGGTTGGCGGCCAAGGCCGGCAGCCTGTTCATCCGCCGTGGCGCGGGTGATTCCCAGTTGATCCGCAAGCAGATGACTCGCCACCTGGAGCAAGCCTATCCGCTGCTGATGTTCCCGGAAGGCACCACCACTGATGGCCGTTCGCTGCGTACTTTCCACGGTCGCCTGCTGTCCGCCGCCATCGATTCCGAAGTGGCGATGCAACCGGTGGCGATTCGTTATGTGCGTGACGGCAAGCCTTGCGCGCTGGCGCCGTTCATTGGTGACGATGACCTGCTCTCGCACCTGATGCGCCTGTTCGCCAATGACCGAGGCGGCGTAGAGATTCACTTGCTCAAGCCAATCGACTGCCAGGGCCGGGAACGCGCGGCGCTGGCGTTCGAAGCGCAGCAGGCGGTGCAGAAGGCGTTGTTCGGGGCGATCCCGGAAAAACAGCAAGCCCCGATGCGCCCAGCTATCGCAGCCTGAACGAATCTCCCCTGTGGGAGCGGGCTTGCTCGCGAAAGCGGTGTGACATTCAGCGATGATGTTGAATGTGACGGCCTCTTCGCGAGCAAGCCCGCTCCCACAGGGGGTTTATGTTGTTGGATAGTTCCGGGCGAAATCCTGCAGCTGCGGATAGAACAACCGAAAATCCTCGCTCAACGGTTCATACAACTGCCGCAACTCCTGCATCGCCGCCGCCAGCTCCTCCGGCCGGGTCAGGCGTCGCGAGATCCCGCGCAATACCTGCTCCAGCACTTCGAACTCCCGATAAGACCCCAACCAGTCATTGGCCACCATGTGCGGCGCAATCTGCGCCAGCCGCTCCGGCAATTGCCGTTCGCTGGACAGCACCCGGTAAACGTCCGAGGTGAACAACGCCAGTGGCCGGTCGGCATACAGCGCCCAGTCCCGGGCCAGGCAATGGTCGAAAAACACGTCGAGCACGATCCCCGCGTAGCGACGGCGGGTCAGGGAAAAACGCGACAACGCCACATCCACCAACGGATGGCGATCGGTGAACACGTCGATGCTGCGGTGCAACTGGATAGCCCCTTCGATTTCCGCAGCGAACTGCCCTTGCAGCCGTCCCTTGACGAAATCGCCATACAGGCTGCCAAGCAATTGGCCAGGACGCTGGCCACCGAGGTGAAGATGTGCGAGATAGTTCATGGGCGCAGCTTAGCACTGCCCCCTTGTCTTGTTACACTCACCATATCGTTATAACTCGATATACCGAAATGCGAGCTGGTCAGAGCCAAATCATATTTGTATATCGCGAAATACCGATTTAAAGTTCGCTTCATCGCGATATAGCGTTTTAAACATCACGAGCCCACATCATGACCATCAATCTCGACGAAATAATAAAAGCCCTGGCACACCCAGTCCGGCGAGAAATCCTGCACTGGCTCAAGGACCCGACCGTCGAATTTCCCGACCAGTCCCACAGCAACGAGCACGGCGTTTGCGCCGGGCAGATCGATCAGCGTTGCGGCCTGTCGCAGTCCACGGTGTCCGCACACCTGGCGACCCTGCAACGCGCCGGCCTGATCAGCAGCCGCAAAGTCGGCCAGTGGCATTTCTTCAAACGTAACGAGGAAACCATTCAGGAATTCCTCAAAACCTTCAGTAAAGAGCTCTGACCCTGTGGGGGTGTTCTCAATTGATTTTCACGCAACGCTGGGAAAACCAATTGAGAACGCCCCCCACGTCAGCCAGCTAAAAAAGGAATTACCCCATGCCCCTCTCGCTACTCATCCTGGCCTTGAGCGCCTTCGCCATCGGCACCACCGAGTTCGTCATCATGGGCCTGTTGCCCAACGTGGCGGCTGACCTCGGTGTGTCGATTCCCGGTGCCGGCTGGCTGGTGACCGGTTACGCCCTGGGCGTGGCCATCGGCGCGCCGTTCATGGCGCTGGCCACCGCCAGACTGCCACGCAAGGCTGCGCTGGTGGCGTTGATGGGCATTTTCATTGTCGGCAACCTGCTCTGTGCAGTGGCCAGTGACTACAACGTGCTGATGTTTGCCCGTGTGGTGACCGCCCTTTGCCATGGCGCCTTCTTCGGTATCGGTTCTGTCGTGGCTGCCGGCCTGGTACCTGCGAACAAACGCGCTTCGGCCGTGGCCCTGATGTTCACCGGCCTGACCCTGGCCAACGTCCTCGGCGTACCGCTGGGCACCGCACTCGGTCAGGAAGCCGGCTGGCGTTCGACCTTCTGGGCTGTGACCGTGATCGGTGTGATCGCGCTGATCGGCCTGATCCGCTTCCTGCCGGCCAAGCGTGATGAAGAAAAACTCGACATGCGCGCCGAACTGGCCGCACTCAAGGGCGCTGGCATCTGGCTGTCCCTGAGCATGACGGCACTGTTCGCCGCCTCGGTGTTCACCCTGTTCACCTACGTCGCGCCGCTGCTGGGCGAAGTCACCGGCGTCTCGCCCCGTGGCGTGACCTGGACCCTGATGCTCATCGGCCTGGGCCTGACGGTCGGCAACATCATCGGCGGCAAGATGGCCGACAAAGGCCTGGCCGCCACGCTGATCGGCGTGTTCATCACCATGGCCGTGGTGTCCACCGTGCTGACCTGGACCAGCGTCGCGCTGATCCCGACCGAAATCACCCTGTTCCTCTGGGCCACCGCGTGCTTTGCCGCCGTACCGGCCTTGCAAGTGAACGTGGTGACCTTCGGCAAAGACGCCCCGAACCTGGTGTCGACCCTGAACATCGGCGCTTTCAACATCGGCAACGCACTCGGTGCCTGGGTCGGCGGCAGTGTGATCGCCCACGGCTTCGGCCTGACCAGCGTACCTCTCGCCGCAGCGGCCCTGGCGGTACTCGCCCTGCTGGTCACCCTGATTACTTTCCGTCAGAGCGGCAATCCCGATCTGGCCCCTGCTACCAACTGACAGACCATTACCTCACGAGGGTTGCATTAAATGACGACTATTTTCGATCCGATCAAACTGGGCGACCTCGAGTTGGCCAACCGCATCATCATGGCGCCACTGACCCGCTGCCGCGCCGACGAAGGTCGCGTGCCCAACGCGTTGATGGCCGAGTACTACGTGCAACGTGCCTCCGCCGGCCTGATCCTCAGCGAAGCCACGTCGGTCACCCCGATGGGCGTCGGCTACCCGGACACCCCGGGCATCTGGTCCAACGACCAGGTGCGTGGCTGGTCCAACGTGACCAAGGCTATCCATGGCGCGGGCGGCAAGATCTTCCTGCAGTTGTGGCATGTGGGGCGCATTTCCCACGGTTTGTACTTGAACGGTGAAGCCCCGGTCGCCCCGAGCGCGATCCAGCCAAAGGGCCACGTCAGCCTGGTTCGTCCGTTGGCCGACTTTCCAGTCCCGCGCGCCCTGGAAACCGCTGAAATCGCCGACATCGTCGACGCTTACCGCGTCGGTGCCGAGAACGCCAAGGCCGCCGGCTTCGACGGCGTGGAAATCCATGCCGCCAACGGATACCTGCTCGACCAGTTCCTGCAAAGCAGCACCAACCAGCGCACCGACAACTACGGCGGCTCCCTGGAAAACCGTGCGCGCCTGCTGCTGGAAGTGACTGACGCCGCCATCGAGATCTGGGGCGCCGGCCGTGTGGGGGTGCACCTGTCACCACGCGCCGACTTGCATGACATGGGCGACGACAACCTGGCCGAAACCTTCACCTACGTCGCAAGCGAACTGGGCAAGCGTGGCATTGCCTTCATCTGCTCGCGCGAGAAAGAAGGTGCCGACAGCCTCGGCGCACAACTCAAGGAAGCCTTCGGCGGCCCATACATTGCCAACGAGCGTTTCACCAAGGACAGCGCCAACGCATTGCTCGCCAGCGGCAAGGCCGATGCAGTCGCCTTCGGCGTACCCTTCATCGCCAACCCGGACCTGCCGGCACGCTTGCAGGCTGACGCGCCGCTGAACGAAGCGCGTCCGGAACTGTTCTACGCCAAGGGGCCGGTCGGCTACATCGACTACCCGACGCTGTAATCATCTACCGTGGAAATGCAAAAGCCCCGACTTGAAAGAGCCGGGGCTTTTTAATTGGCTAACTCTATATTAAAGAAACACTCACCACGCGCCACTCGAAGAAACCTGTCTCGAATCAAACTAAAAACAGCTACTAACAAATCACCCCCACAAAATCTCAACCAACAAAATATAGTCAATACTCCACAGCGATAATATCGCGACTATCAATGCACCGTTAAATATAACCCATCGAAAGGAATCGATATGACCAACGACTCAGACAACGAAAACAGCAGCGCCTACGACCTCCTGTTTGCGCTTTTTAGCACGACCCCTCTCGGAGCTCTTTACCAGCTTTCACCACACCTGTTGAGCAAAGAAAACCAGGCAATCCTCGAAGACATGGTCGGCAAGGCCAAGGTTGAATTTATTGCGTATCTCGATCGAATAGCGGAAGAGCGCATCCTCAATGAGCAGATCGAAAATTGGCGAAGTCAAGAAGCCGACCCCAAATACACGCGCGCGATAGTAAAAATCATTAATAACACGCCTCATGCATTTAAAATTGTGCAGACCAGTTTGCCATTGACTCCCTCCGACTTTGAGACATTTGAAGTTGTCGAGGAGGGAACAGTAGCGTTTAGATCCGAGTTCGCCTACCGATATGCATTCCCTTGGGGTAAAAACAAAGTCATGTTCAATCATTTTATAGACTTCGCCGATCAAGATATCTGCGCCCGTCTTGATCTTGGTATGTTTATGAATACCTCATTTGGTGTTTTCTCACCGACAGTTAAGTCGACGATAAAAAACACTATCAAATCAATCGGAAAATCCAGGATCAACTGTTCGACAAAAATCACCAGCAGGAGCGACGAGGCCCCCTTCAACTTCGAGGTGTGTGTCACGTTAGGCTGATGCCCTCTCAAAACTGACTCGGGTCCTAAGCTTTTCAGGCCCAAACTGGCTTTATGGACCTGAGTCAGCCCCACCGCCCCACGCTCAAAACACAAAATTCCTACAAAATACTGAGTTTGCTACCTGTCAACCGGCCGAGCCTGCGTATATAAAAGCACCCCATTGCCGTAGGACGCGTGAAGAACTGTTCATCTACGGCTTCGACGGTTGACACACAAGTCGCCGATTACGCATTTTGCTTCACTTGAGCAGGCTGGGGCTAAAGCGCAACAGATCCAGTCCGGTATCGACCCAACGCTCGGCCTCGGTGTGCAGTTGAAAGCTGTCGGGGGCTAACAGCCACTGATACAGGATGCCATCGATAAAAGCGTGCAGGCTGATGGCCGCTCGGGCGGTGTCGAGGTTTTCCGGCAATTGTCCGCGATTCACTGCGTTACTCAGGGCCAGGCCGATCCGCACATTGCAGTCCAGGCTGGCCGACACGCGCTGTTGGCGCAGGTCACACATTTCATCGGTGAATTCACACTTATGAAAAAGAATCTCATTGATGCGTCGGGTTTTCGGGTCCAGCGCAACTTGATGAAACAAATGAATCAACAGTTTGCGCATGCAGCCCAGGGGATCGAGTTCGTCTTCGCTTTCGCTGGCCTTGGCCATTTCTTCCAGCGGCTCATGCAAGGTGTCGAGCATGGCCTGTACCAGATCCGCCTTGTTGCTGAAATGCCAGTAAATGGCCCCGCGAGTGACGCCGGCCAGGGTCGCGATGTCCGCCAGGGTCGTGCGTGCCACGCCTCGCTCGAAAAAGGCCTTTTCGGCCGCCACGAGAATTTGCGCGCGGGTTTCCTGAGCTTCCTCTTTGGTACGACGGACCATGGCAGTACAACCTCAATCAGGGTGCTTCAGCGATGTCTGAATATCAGCTGAATAAAAGTGGGGCGAACGTTCTGGGGGTTCGTCCCCGGCCTACAATTTCAACCTTTCAACGGCTTGTGTAACGGCGCTGATACGCAGCCTGGGTATTTACAAACAGCCATGTACGTAAGTATATTCCTTAGCAAGCTACTTATCCACTCGGCATACATTTTTCAACCTTCCACCTTTCTAGTGCGCTCCTTGCGCGCCTGACCCGAGGATTTTCATGCAATTCAAGCCAGCTGTTACCGCTCTGGTCGCCGCCGTCGCCCTGGCATCGCTGCTCAGCGGATGCAAAAAGGAAGAGGCAGCACCGGTCGCCCCACCACCTCAGGTCGGCGTCGTGACTCTGCAACCTCAAACATTCACCCTGACGTCCGATCTGCCAGGCCGTACCAGTGCGTTCCGCATTGCCGAAGTCCGTCCTCAGGTCAACGGCATCATTCTCAAGCGCCTGTTCAAGGAAGGCAGCGACGTCAAGGCCGGCCAGCAGCTCTATCAGATCGATCCATCGGTCTATGAAGCAACGCTCGCCAGCGCGGAAGCGAACCTGCGTTCGACCAAGTCGATTTCCGACCGCTACAAGCAATTGGTCGACGAGCAAGCCGTAAG
Source organism: Pseudomonas sp. 18173 (assembly GCF_050432945.1). Classification (NCBI taxonomy): domain Bacteria; kingdom Pseudomonadati; phylum Pseudomonadota; class Gammaproteobacteria; order Pseudomonadales; family Pseudomonadaceae; genus Pseudomonas; species Pseudomonas sp. 18173. The sequence continues at coordinate 78,520 of NZ_JBKFTN010000007.1, read as the reverse complement.
CCGTCAGGAATACGACACCGCAGTAGCCAACCGCCTGCAATCGGAAGCCGCGCTGCAAACTGCGCAGATCAATGTGCGCTACACCAAGGTCTACGCCCCGCTGAGCGGCCGCATCGGCCGTTCCTCGGTGACCGAAGGCGCGCTGGTCAGCAACGCCCAGGTCGATGCGATGGCGGTGATTCAGCAAATCGACCCGATCTACGTCGACGTGACGCAGTCCTCGGTCGAGTTGCTGCAACTGCGCCGTGAGCTGGAAAGCGGTCGCCTGCAGAAAGCCGGCGACAACGCGGCCTCGGTCAAGCTGACCCTCGAAGACGGCAGCGACTACAAGCTGGACGGCAAGCTGGAGTTCTCCGAAATCTCGGTTGACCAGACCACCGGTTCCGTCACCCTGCGCGCCATTTTCCCGAACCCTGATCACACCCTTCTGCCGGGCATGTTCGTGCACGCCAAGTTGCTCGCAGGTGTGAACAGCGCGGCGATCCTGGCCCCGCAGCAAGGCGTGACCCGCGACCTCAAAGGTACGCCAACCGCTCTGGTCGTCGGCCCGGACAACAAGGTCGAACTGCGTCAACTCAAGGCCAACCGCACCGTCGGTAACCAATGGCTGATCGAAGACGGCCTGAAGGCCGGCGATCGCCTGATCACCGAAGGTCTGCAATTCGTCAAACCTGGCATCGAAGTCAAGGCCAGTGAAGCGACCAACGTAGCCGTAAAGAACCCGGCCCCCGCCCAGACAGCTGACAAAGCCTCCGGCGGCAAAGGGGAGTAAACCATGTCGAAATTTTTTATCGACCGTCCGATTTTCGCCTGGGTAATTGCCCTGGTGATCATGCTGGTCGGGGCACTATCGATCCTGCGGTTGCCGATCAACCAGTACCCGAGCATTGCGCCTCCAGCGATCGCCATCTCCGTGACCTACCCGGGTGCTTCGGCGCAAACGGTACAGGACACCGTGGTTCAGGTGATCGAGCAACAGCTCAACGGTATCGACAACCTGCGTTATGTCTCGTCGGAAAGTAACTCCGACGGCACCATGACCATTACCGCGACCTTCGAGCAAGGCACCAACTCCGACACCGCGCAGGTCCAGGTCCAGAACAAGCTGAACCTGGCCACCCCGCTGCTGCCGCAGGAAGTGCAACAGCAAGGTATCCGCGTCACCAAGGCCGTGAAGAACTTCCTGCTGGTGATCGGCGTGGTGTCGCGCGACGGCAGCATGACCAAGGACGACCTGTCCAACTACATCGTGTCGAACATGCAGGACCCGATCTCGCGGACCGCCGGTGTCGGTGACTTCCAGGTGTTCGGTTCGCAGTACGCCATGCGTATCTGGCTCGATCCGGCCAAGTTGAACAACTTCAACCTGACGCCGATCGACGTCAAAACCGCCATCGCCGCGCAGAACGTCCAGGTGTCGTCCGGCCAGCTCGGCGGCCTGCCTGCCCTGCCCGGCACCCAGCTGAACGCGACGATCATCGGCAAGACCCGCCTGCAGACCGCCGAGCAATTCGACAAGATCCTGCTCAAGGTCAACAAGGACGGTTCCCAGGTTCGCCTGAGGGATGTTGCCGAAGTCGGCCTGGGCGGTGAGAACTACAGCATCAACGCCCAGTTCAACGGTGCCCCGGCGTCCGGCCTGGCCGTGAAACTGGCCACCGGTGCCAACGCGCTCGATACCGCCAAGGCCCTGCGCGCGACCATCGACAGCCTCAAGCCGTTCTTCCCGCAAGGGATGGAAGTGGTGTTCCCGTATGACACCACGCCGGTCGTAACCGAATCGATCAAGGGCGTGGTTCACACCCTGGTCGAAGCGGTCGCCCTGGTGTTCCTGGTGATGTTCCTGTTCCTGCAGAACTTCCGTGCCACCATCATCACCACGATGACCGTGCCGGTGGTATTGCTCGGTACGTTCGGCATCCTCGCGGCCGCCGGTTTCAGCATCAACACCCTGACCATGTTCGGCATGGTGCTGGCCATCGGCTTGCTGGTGGACGACGCCATCGTCGTGGTGGAAAACGTCGAACGGGTGATGAGCGAAGAAGGCCTGTCACCCAAGGAAGCCACCAAGAAGTCCATGGGCCAGATCCAGGGCGCACTGGTCGGTATCGCCCTGGTGCTGTCGGCGGTTCTGCTGCCAATGGCGTTCTTCAGCGGTTCCACCGGTGTGATCTACAAACAGTTCTCGATCACCATCGTCTCGGCCATGGCCCTGTCGGTACTGGTTGCACTGATCTTCACCCCGGCGCTCTGCGCGACCATGCTCAAGGCGATTCCCAAAGGCGAGCACGGCGTACCGAAACGCGGCTTCTTTGGCTGGTTCAACCGCAATTTCGACCGCGGCGTTCGCGGCTACGAACGCGGTGTCGGCAATATCCTGCAGCGCAAGATCCCGTACCTGCTGGCGTATCTGCTGATCGTGGTTGGCATGATCTGGCTGTTCACCCGCATTCCAACGGCGTTCCTGCCCGAGGAAGACCAGGGCGTACTGTTCGCCCAGGTGCAAACCCCGGCCGGTTCCACGTCCCAGCGTACGCAAGTGGTCGTCGATGAAATGCGTGAATTCCTGCTGCGTCCGGGCAAGGATGGCGGTGAAGGCGATGCGGTGAACTCGGTGTTTACCGTGACCGGCTTCAACTTCGCCGGCCGTGGCCAGAGTTCGGGTATGGCGTTCATCATGCTCAGACCGTGGGACGAACGTAACGCCGAGAACAACGTGTTCAAGGTGGCGGCCCGTGCCCAACAGCACTTCTTCACCTTCCGCGATGCCATGGTGTTCGCCTTCGCGCCACCGGCGGTACTGGAGTTGGGTAACGCCACCGGTTTCGACGTGTTCCTGCAGGACCGCGCCGGCATCGGCCACGAAAAACTGATGCAAGCGCGCAACCAGTTCCTCGGCATGGCCGCACAAAGCAAGATCCTGACCCAGGTGCGTCCGAACGGCCTGAACGACGAACCGCAATACCAGCTGGAAATCGATGACGAGAAGGCCAGTGCCCTGGGCATTACCATCGCCGACATCAACAACACCCTGTCGATTGCCCTGGGCAGTAGCTACGTCAACGACTTCATCGACCGTGGTCGGGTGAAGAAGGTTTACGTGCAAGGCAAGCCAGGCGCTCGAATGGGCCCCGAAGACCTGCAGAAGTGGTACGTGCGCAACGCCAGCGGCACCATGGTTCCGTTCTCGGCGTTCGCCAAGGGCGAGTGGATCTACGGTTCGCCGAAACTGGCTCGCTACAACGGCGTGGAAGCGATGGAAATCCTCGGCGCCCCGGCACCGGGTTACTCCACCGGTGAAGCCATGCTCGAGGTCGAAGCCATTGCCAAGAAACTGCCGGCGGGTGTCGGTATTTCCTGGACCGGCCTGTCGTACGAAGAACGCCTGTCCGGTTCGCAAGCGCCGGCGCTGTACGCCCTGTCGCTGCTGATGGTGTTCCTGTGCCTGGCGGCGTTGTATGAAAGCTGGTCGATTCCGATCGCGGTGATGTTGGTGGTACCGCTGGGGATCATCGGTGCACTGATGGCCACCAGCCTGCGCGGTTTGTCCAACGACGTGTACTTCCAGGTAGGCCTGTTGACGACTATCGGTCTGGCGGCGAAAAACGCCATTCTGATTGTCGAATTTGCAAAGGAGCTGCACGAACAGGGGCGTAGCCTGCGCGATGCGGCAATCGAAGCCTGCCGCATGCGTCTGCGACCGATCATCATGACTTCGCTCGCCTTCGTGCTGGGTGTGGTACCACTGGCGATCTCCACGGGCGCAGGTTCCGGTAGCCAGCATGCAATCGGTACCGGCGTGATCGGCGGTATGATCACGGCCACCGTGCTGGCGATCTTCTGGGTCCCGCTGTTCTTCGTCACCGTGTCGTCCATTGGCCAGCGTAAAATCGCCGACCAAAATGACGCTATTGAAACTTCTAAAGAGGCTGGCTAATGAGCAAGTCGCTACTCTCTCTGGCAGTCGCCGCCTTCGTGCTCGGTGGCTGCTCGCTGATACCTGATTATCAGCAGCCCGAAGCACCGGTGGCGGGGCAGTACCCGCAGGGCCTGGCGTACTCGCCGGCCCAGGCACCGGCGCAAGCCGCTGCCGAGCAGGGCTGGAAGCAGTTTTTCCATGACCCGGCGCTGCAACAGCTGATCCAGGTTGCCCTGGAGAACAACCGGGACCTGCGTGTCGCGGCCCTGAACATCGACGCGTTTGCGGCTCAATACCGCATTTCCCGTGCCGATCTGTTCCCGGCCGTCTCGGCCAATGGCACCGGCAGCCGTCAGCACGTTCCGCAAAACTCCTCGCAAACCGGTCAGTCGGGCGTCGTCAGTTCCTACTCGGCCACGGTCGGGGTCAGCGCCTATGAACTCGACCTGTTCGGTCGGGTTCGCAGCCTGAACGAAGAAGCGTTGCAGAAGTACTTCGCCACCGAAGAAGGCCGTCGCAGCACGCAGATCAGCCTGGTGGCCAGCGTGGCCAATGCCTACCTGACCTGGCAGGCCGACAAGGAACTGTACAAGCTGACCCAGGACACCCTGGCCACTTTCGAGGAGAGCTACAAGCTCACCGCCCGCAGCAACGAAGTCGGCGTCGCCTCGGCCCTGGACCTCGCGCAGTCGCGCACCTCGGTGGAAAACGCCCGTGCGCAACTGGCCAAGTACACCCGTCAGGTCGCCCAGGACGAGAACAGCCTGGTGCTGCTGCTCGGCACTGGCGTCCCGGCCAACCTGCAAGCGGCCAAACCGCTTGACGACGACCTGCTGAGCGACGTTCCGCCCGGCCTGCCGTCGGACCTGCTGCACCGTCGTCCGGACATCCTTCAAGCCGAGTACAACCTGAAGGCCGCCAACGCCAACATCGGCGCGGCGCGGGCTGCGTTCTTCCCGAGCATCAGCCTCACGGCCAATGCCGGCACCCTGAGCCCGGACCTGTCCGGCCTGTTCAAGGGCGGTTCGGGCACCTGGCTGTTCCAGCCGCAGATCAACCTGCCGATCTTCAACGCTGGCGCCCTGAGCGCCAGCCTGGATTACTCGAAAATCCAGAAAGACATCAGCGTGGCGAATTACGAGAAGTCCATTCAAACGGCCTTCCAGGAAGTCGCCGACGGCCTGGCCGCCCGCCAGACCTACGTCCAGCAGTTGCAGGCACAGAAAGATTTCGTCAGTGCCAACCAGGCGTACTACGGCCTGGCCGAGCGGCGTTACCGCATCGGTGTCGACAGCAACCTGACCTTCCTCGATGCCCAGCGTCAGCTGTTCAGTGCGCAACAGGTGTTGATCACCGACCGTCTGGCGCAACTGGTCAGCCAGGTCAACCTGTACAAGGCCCTGGGCGGTGGCTGGAACGAACAGACGGCGCAGATCGAGCCGTTGAAAGAAGAAGCGCCGAAGATGAAGTATTTCTGATAGCGCTGTGAATACAAGGAGCCCACCTTTTGGTGGGCTTTTTGTTGGCTAAAGGAAAATGGTGGTGCCTTTGTCGGCCTCTTCGCGAGCAGGCTCGCTCCCACAATGGACCGCATACTTTCTGAAGGAACCGGGTTCACTGTGGGAGCGAGCCTGCTCGCAAAAGGGCCATTACCAACAACACAAAACCCCAGCCAATCTTGCGTTCGATAATCGCCCAAAACCCGCTCTCACCGATTGAACCATCTAGTACATTCAATTCACCATCCGACCCACAAAACCAATAACAACAGGTTCGACACCATGCCCCCGCGCCCCGCCCTCTCCGGCTGACCCGCTTCGTTTGTGCTGATTTGCAATGTTCGTCTGCAACCCCGGGTTGCGGCATCACCCCGCCTCATCCCCAAGAATTAGAGAGACCCGAGCCCATGACGCCTTCCACCGCGCAATATTTCGTTCCCGGCCTGATCGCCGCCGCCCTGGCCAGTGCCGCCCTGCCCGCCTGCGCCGAAGAGCCGGGTTTTGTCGACGGCGCCAAGGTCAACCTGAACCTGCGCAACTTCTACATCAACCGCAACTTCACCAACCCGACCAAGGCCCAGGGCAAGGCTGAAGAGTGGACGCAAAGTTTCATCCTCGACGCCAAGTCCGGGTTCACCCAAGGCACCGTCGGGTTCGGCATGGATGTGCTCGGTCTGTATTCGGTGAAGCTCGACGGCGGCAAAGGCACCGGCGGTACGCAATTGCTGCCGCTGGACCACGACGGCCGCCCGGCGGACACCTTCGGCCGCACCAACGTGGCGTTCAAGGCAAAGCTGTCGCAGACCGAAGTCAAGGTTGGCGAGTGGATGCCCGTGTTGCCGATCCTGCGCTCGGACGACGGTCGCTCGTTGCCGCAAACGTTCCGCGGCGGCCAGATCACCTCAAAGGAAATCAATGGCCTGACGCTCTACGGCGGCCAGTTCCGCCAGAACAGCCCGCGCGACGACAGCAGCATGAGCGACATGTCGATGACCGGCAAAGCTGCGTTCACCTCCGACCGTTTCAACTTCCAGGGCGGTGAATATCTGTTCAACGACAAGCGTACCCAGATCGGACTGTGGAACGCCGAACTCAAGGACATCTACAGCCAGCAATTCATCAACCTGATCCACAGCCAGCCGCTTGGCGACTGGACCCTGGGCGCCAACCTCGGCTTTTTCTACGGCAAGGATGATGGCAGCGCACGGGCCGGCGAACTGGACAACAAGACCATGTACGGTTTGTTCTCGGCCAAGTACGGTGGCAACACCTTCTACGTCGGCCTGCAAAAACTCACCGGCGACAGCGCGTGGATGCGGGTCAACGGCACCAGCGGCGGGACCTTGGCCAACGACAGCTACAACTCCAGCTACGACAATGCCCAGGAACGCTCATGGCAGGTACGCCACGACTACAACTTCGTCGCCCTCGGTGTACCGGGCCTGACCCTGATGAACCGCTACATCAGTGGCGATAACGTGCACACCGGCAGCATTACCGATGGCAAGGAATGGGGACGTGAATCGGAACTGGGCTACACCGTGCAAAGCGGTGCGCTGAAAGACCTGAACCTGAAATGGCGCAACTCGACCATGCGTCGCGACTACAGCAACAACGAGTTCGATGAGAACCGCGTCATCATCAGCTACCCGATCAGCCTGTTGTAAACACTGAACAAATGTGGGAGCGGGCTTGCTCGCGAAGGCGGTCTGTCAGCCAACAAAAACTTCGACTGACAGACCGCCTTCGCGAGCAAGCCCGCTCCCACACTGGTTCTTCGGTGTATTTGAAATCTGCGCGCGAATCACTCCCGCGACTCAACCCCCAACTCATCCCACACCGACTCGGCCAGGTGGAACGTCGCATTGGCTGCCGGAATCCCGCAATAAATCGCGCTCTGCATGATCACTTCCTTGATCTCGCCACGGCTGACACCGTTGTTGGCGGCGGCGCGCAGGTGCAGTTTGAGCTCACCCTCGCGGTTCATGCCGATCAGCATGGCGATGGTGATCAGGCTGCGGGTGTGGCGCGGCAGCCCCTCGCGGGTCCAGATATCGCCCCAGGCGTGGCGGGTGATCATCTCCTGGAATTCCGCGTTGAACTCGGTCAGGGTGGTCAGGCTGCGGTCCACGTGAGCATCGCCCAGTACCGCGCGACGGACCTTCATGCCTTCGTCGTAACGTTGTTTCTCGTCCACGAAATTTTCCTCAACGAGCCAGCAAGAACGCCAGTACGCGCTCGCTGAAATCAGCGCCGGCCTGTACGTTGGACAAGTGCGCAGCATGGAACTCGGCGTACTCGGCGCCCGGCACATGTTCCTGAATGAAATACCCACCCGACGGTGGCGTGACCGCATCCTCAGTGCCGGCGATCACCAGCAGCGGCGCCTTGATCGAGGACAACTGATCGCGGAAATCGGCATCGCGCACGGCTGCACAGTTGGCCGCATAACCTTCAGGCGAAGTCGCCGCCAGCATGTCGGTAATCTGCTTGGCTGCCGCCGGGTTGGCCTCGGAGAAATCCGGGGTGAACCAGCGCGCAATCGACGCATCGCGCAGGGCAACCATGGCCGCCTGACCATCACGCAGCACCATTTCGATACGCGGGTTCCATACCGATGGATCGCCGATTTTCGCTGCGGTGTTGCACACGATCAGTTTGTTCAAGCGCTCGCCGGCGTTGATGCCCAGCCACTGGCCGATCAGTCCGCCCATGGACAGTCCACAGAAATGCGCGCGCTCAATGTGCAAGGCATCCAGCAGCGCCAGCACGTCACGGCCCAGTTGCTCGATGCTGTACGGCCCAGGTGTCACCAAGGACTTGCCGTGACCACGGGTGTCGAAACGCAGCACGCGAAAATGCTCGGTGAACGCTGCAATTTGTGCATCCCACATGTGCAGGTCCGTGCCCAGGGAGTTGGACAGCACCAGTACCGGCGCATCGACCGGTCCATCGAGTTGGTAATGCAGTTCGCCCTCGGCGAGTTGTACAAAAGCCACAGCAGTCTCCTTCAGGCAGTCAATGCAGAATGTTCAGCCACCGCCCGCTCGACCCAGGTTTTGGCCTGACCGAGGTAATGGGCGGGGTCCAGCAGATGATCGAGTTCTTCAGCCGACAGTTCGGCGGTCACTTGCGGCTCGTCGCCGAGTACCGCACGCAGGTGACGTTGTTCGGCCACGGCACGTTTGCAGCACTGTTCGAGCAGATGGTGTGCGGTATCGCGGCCGACCCGTTGGGCGAGGACGATGCTCACCGCTTCGGCGAGCACCAGGCCCTGGGTCAGATCGAGGTTGCGAGCCATGCGCCCGGCATCCACTTCAAGGCCCCGGGCGATCAACAACGCCTGTTGCAGGCTGCCCGACACCAGGCAGCAAATCTCCGGCAGGGTTTCCCATTCGGCATGCCACAGGCCGAGGCTGCGCTCGTGTTCCTGGGGCATGGCGCTGAACAGCGTCGAAAGCAGACCGGGCACGCGGGTCGCCGCGCCGATCAGCACCGCCGCGCCCACCGGGTTGCGCTTGTGCGGCATGGTCGAGGAACCGCCCTTGCCCGGTGCCGAAGGTTCAAACACTTCGGCGGCTTCGGTTTGCATCAGCAGGCTGATGTCGCGACCGAGCTTGCCGAGACTGCCGGCGATCAGGCCGAGTACAGCCCCAAACTCCACCACGCGGTCGCGCTGGGTATGCCATGGCTGATCGGGCAAGGTCAGTTGCAGTTCTTCGGCCAGCGCCCGGGCAATCGGCATGGCCTGTTCGCCAAGGGCCGCCAGGGTCCCGGACGCACCGCCGAACTGTAGTACCAGCAGGCGTGGCTTGAGTTCGGCCAGGCGTTGGCGACTGCGCGTCACCGCCCCCAGCCAACCGGCGATTTTCATGCCGAGGGTGACGGGTGTTGCGTGTTGCAACCAGGTGCGCCCGGCCAGCGGCGTGGCCGCATGACGTTGGGCCTGCGTCGCCAGGGTCTGGCCCAGTTGCGCCAGATCGCTTTCAATCAGTGCCAGTGCCCGGCGCAGTTGCAACACCAGGCCGCTGTCCATCACATCCTGGCTGGTCGCGCCCAGATGCACGTAGCGTTCGGCTTCGGCATTGGTGGCCGCGATCTGTTTACCCAATGCCTTGACCAGCGGAATCGCCGAATTACCCGCCGTGGCAATTGCCTCGGCCAACGCCGCAAAGTCGTAGAGGCCGGCGCTGCAAGCCGCTGCAATCGACGCGACCGCACTCGACGGAATCACCCCGACCCGCGCTTCGGCCCGGGTCAATGCTGCTTCAAAATCGAGCATGGCCTGGACCCGGCCCTGATCGCAGAACACGTCGCGCATATCGCGGGCAGTGAAATAGGCATCGAACAATTGATTGCCCGGTCGCTGGTTCATAAACATTTCCTGGAGGCGCGGGCCGCCAAGGCCCGCGCAAGAAGATCAAAGGTCGTGATGCAGGTAGGCGGCCTGTTTCGGCAGACGCAGGCTGAACAGGAACGCCACCGCCATCATCACCGTGACGTACCAGTAGAAGGAGTTTTCCATGCCCACGGCCTTGAGGCTCAAGGCCACGTATTCCGCCGAACCGCCGAAGATCGCATTCGCCACCGCATACGCCAGGCCGACACCCAGTGCACGCACCTCTGGCGGGAACATTTCAGCTTTCACCAGGCCGCTGATCGAGGTGTAGAAACTGACGATGGCCAGCGCCAGGGTAATCAGCACAAAGGCCAGGAACGGGCTGCTGACGCTTTTCAGGCTCAACAGGATCGGTACGGTGCACAGCGTGCCGAGGGCGCCGAACCAGAGCATCGAATTACGCCGGCCGATCCTGTCGGCGAGCATGCCGAAAACCGGTTGCATGCACATATAGAGGAACAGCGCGCCGGTCATGATGTAGCTGGCGGTCTTGGCCGGCATGCCGGCGGTGTTCACCAGGTACTTCTGCATGTAGGTGGTGAAGGTATAGAAAATCAGCGAACCACCGGCGGTGTAGCCCAGTACGGTGATGAACGCGGCCTTATGGTCGCGGAACAGCGCGCCGATACTGCCGGCGTCCTTGTTCTCGCGCATTTCCTTGCTGGAGGTTTCTTTCAGCGAACGACGCAGATAGAGCGAAACCAGCGCCGCCATGGCCCCCACCACGAAAGGGATCCGCCAACCGTAGGCACGCAACTCGTCTTCACTGAGGAACTGTTGCAGGATCACCACGACCAATACCGCCAGCAGTTGCCCGCCAATCAGCGTCACGTACTGGAACGAAGCGAAGAAACCGCGCTGCCCCTTGAGGGCGACCTCACTCATGTAGGTCGCGGTGGTGCCGTACTCGCCCCCTACCGACAGGCCCTGGAGCAAGCGCGCAAACAGCAACAGGATTGGCGCCCAGATCCCGATGCTGCTGTAGGTCGGCAGGCAAGCGATCAACAACGAGCCGAAGCACATCATCAGAATCGAGATCAACATCGAATTCTTGCGCCCGTGCTTGTCCGCCAACCGACCGAAAATCCAGCCGCCGATCGGTCGCATCAGGAACCCGGCGGCAAACACGCCCGCGGTATTGACCAACTGCACCGTGGGGTTGTCGGAAGGGAAAAAGGCCGGCGCGAAATAGAGCGCACTGAAGGCGTAGACATAGAAGTCGAACCATTCGACCAGGTTGCCGGACGAGGCGCCGACAATGGCAAAGATCCGTTTTCTGCGCTCTTCGCCGGTATATAGCGCGGGTGAAGCGGTTGGTGTTGTCATTGTTTTTCACTCAGTGGGGACAGTGAGAGTCTAGACACACTTTGCAATAGTCCCGTTCCACAGATACATCGGTAACGCAGATCCCTTGTAGGAGCGAGCTTGCTCGCGAAAGTCGCCAACGATAACGCGGGCTGTCTGAATGCCCGCGTTGTCCAGACTTTCTTCGCGAGCAAGCTCGCTCCTACAAAGGTTTAGGTGTTCTTAATAATCGAAGAACACCGTCTCGGCATCGGTACCCTGCAGAATCACATTCCACTGGTACACACCGCTCGCATCCTGCTTCGCCAGCAAAGTGCCCCGACGCTCGGCCGGCACGCACTCCAGCAGCGGATCGTTGACATTCGCCGCTTCGCCATCGAAATAAATCCGTGTCAGCAGGTGCTTCACCAGGCCACGGGCAAACACCAGCACCACCAGGTGCGGCGCCTGAGTCGTGCCTTTGAGCCCCTCGACCGTACCCGGCTTGATGGTGGTGAAGCGAAAGCGTCCTTCGGCATCCACCGGCACCCGGCCAAAGCCTTCGAAGTTCGGGTCCAGGGGTTTGTCCTGGTCGTCTTCGGGGTGGTCATACTTGCCAGCGGCGTTGGCCTGCCAGACTTCCAGCATCGCGTCGTTGACGATGTCGCCATTGCCGTCGACCACTTGCCCGGTGATCGCCACGCGCTCGCCCAGGGTTTGTTCGACAGTCAGGTTCTCGCGGTTCAGCCAGGTCAGGCCGATGTGGTAGTACGGCCCGACGGTGTGGGACGTGGTCGCTGTCAGCGTCATCTTATTTCTCCATCGGCGTGGCGTCGCGGCCGCGCAATACGATGTCCCAGCGATAACCGAGGGCATAGGAAGGGATGGTTTTTTCCAGATCGAACGTGGCGATCAAACGCTCTTTGGCGCGGGTATCGGGCACGCAGTTGTAGATCGGGTCGTACGCCAGCAGCGGGTCCCCCGGGAAATACATCTGCGTCACCAGGCGCGTCAGGATGCTCGGCCCGAACAGCGAAAAGTGGATGTGCGCCGGGCGCCATGCGTTGTGGTGGTTACCCCATGGGTAAGCGCCGGGCTTGATGGTCTGGAACTGATACCAACCATCGGCATCGGTCACGGTGCGGCCGGTGCCCGTGAAATTCGGGTCCAGCGGTGCGTCGTGCAGGTCACGGGCATGGGCGTAGCGACCGGCGGCGTTGGCCTGCCAGATCTCTACCAGAATCCCCGGCACCGGCAGACCGTTTTCATCCAGGACACGGCCGTGAACGATGATGCGCTCACCCTGTGGCTGCCCCTCATGCTGGGCGGTCAGGTCGTTATCCTTCTCGTTGATACGCTCGGCACCGATGGTCGGCCCAGTGATTTCCGACAGTGAATGCGGCAAGAACACCAACGGTTTGGACGGCGAACGCAGGTTGGTGGATTGGTAAGCCGAGTGCAGGTACTCCGGCTGGGTGCCTTCCTGCGGGCGACGGTAACCAGGCTTGTCAGTCATGAAACATTCCTCAGTTCTTATAAGTCGTCAGAACGCGTCAGACGCGTTCGATCGCCAAGGCCAGACCCTGGCCGACACCGACGCACATGGTCGCCAGACCTTTCTTGCCACCGGTTTTTTCCAGCTGATGCAATGCGGTCAACACCAGTCGCGCGCCACTCATGCCCAACGGGTGACCCAAGGCAATCGCGCCACCGTTCGGGTTGACCTGGGCCGCGTCGTCGGCGATCCCCAGCTCACGCAGCACCGCCAGGCCCTGGCTGGCGAATGCCTCGTTGAGTTCGATCACGTCGAAATCGCTGACCGCCACACCGAGGCGTTCGGTCAGCTTGCGCACTGCCGGCACCGGGCCGATGCCCATCACCCGCGGCGCAACACCGGCGCTGGCCATGCCCAGCACTTTGGCGCGGGCGGTCAGGCCGTGTTTCTTCACGGCTTCGGCCGAGGCCAGGATCAGTGCCGCTGCGCCATCGTTCACTCCGGAGGCGTTGCCGGCGGTGACGGTCTTGTCGGGGCCGTTGACCGGCTTGAGTCGGGTCAGGGCTTCCAGGGTCGTGTCGGCGCGAGGATGCTCGTCCTGACTGACCACGGTTTCACCCTTCTTGTGGGCAATCCGTACTTCGACAATTTCTTCGGCGAAGAACCCGGCGGCTTGCGCAGCGGCGGTGCGCTGCTGACTGCGCAAGGCAAAGGCGTCCTGATCCTCACGGGACACTTTGTAATCGTCAGCGACGTTGTCAGCGGTCTGCGGCATCGCGTCCACGCCGTATTGCGCTTTCATCAGCGGGTTGATGAAGCGCCAGCCGATGGTGGTGTCTTCGAGCTTCATGTTGCGCGAAAACGCCGCGTCAGCCTTGCCCATCACGAACGGCGCACGGGACATCGACTCGACGCCGCCGGCAATGGCCAGCTCCATCTCGCCGCTGGCAATGGCACGAAACGCGGTGCCGATGGCATCCATGCCCGAAGCGCAGAGGCGATTGAGGGTCACGCCGGGAATGGTTTCCGGCAGCCCGGCCAGCAGCAGCGCCATGCGCGCGACGTTGCGGTTGTCTTCACCGGCCTGGTTGGCGCAGCCGAGGAACACCTCGTCCACCGCGCTCCAGTCCACCGATGGATTGCGCTCGATCAAGGCCTTGATCGGCACGGCGGCCAGGTCATCGGCACGCACCGTCGACAGACCACCGCCGAAACGGCCGATGGGGGTACGAATCGCGTCGCAGATATAAACGTCACGCATCACGCTTCTCCGGGGGCTTGGCCGTGGGCGGCAGCGGTACGGGCTTCGAGATCACGCAACGCAGTCAGTTCGACCTCGGTCGGCTCGGCGGTTTGCGCAACGTTGTCGGCAAAACGGATTGCCCAACCGGTGGCGGCGACCACTTGCTCGCGGGTCACGCCCGGGTGCAGCGCGGTGACCACGAATTCGTGGGTGCCGGCTTCCGGTTCCATGATGCACAGGTCGGTGATGATCCCGACTGGCCCTGCGCCCGGCAGGCCGAGACGCTTGCGCGAATCGCCACCCTCGCCGTGGCCGACCGAGGTAATGAAGTCGAGTTTGTCGACAAACGAACGCGCCGACTGCTTGAGGATGATCAGCACGCTCTTGGCGGACCCGGCAATCTCCGGCGCGCCACCGGCACCTGGCAGGCGCACCTTCGGCGCGTGATAGTCGCCGACCACGGTGGTGTTGATGTTGCCGAAGCAGTCGACCTGCGCCGCGCCGAGGAAGCCGACGTCGATGCGCCCGCCCTGCAGCCAGTAACGGAAAATCTCGCCGGTCGGGACCACGGTGTCGGCGGTTTCCGCCAACTCACCATCACCGATCGACAGTGGCAGTACGCTCGGCTTGGCGCCGATCGGACCCGATTCGTAGATCAGCACCACATCCGGAGAGGACGTCAGGCGCGCCAGGTTGGCCGCTTTCGACGGCAGGCCGATACCGACGAAGCACACAGATCCGTTCTTCAGGCGACGGGCAGCGGCGACGGTCATCATTTCATTGGTGGTGTAAGTCATTACTTCGCCTCCGAAGCGGCGGCCAGCTTGGCCTGGAACTCGCTGAAGTCAGCGCTGCCGTGGATGTATTCGTTGATCCACGCGGTGAAGGTTTCACGGTCGCGGGCAATCGGGTCCCAAGCCTGGTAGAAACGGTTGTCGCGTTCGGTGTAACCATGGGCGTAGGACGGATGCGCGCCGCCAGGTACGTGGCAAACCGCGCTCAGGGCCCAGGTCGGCAGCACGCAGGCGTTCATTGGCGCATTGAGGTCGTCGACGATCTCTTCAACGGTGACGATGCAGCGCTTGGCGGCCAGTGCGGCTTCTTTCTGCACGCCAAGGATGCCCCAGAGCAGCACGTTGCCCTTGCGGTCGGCTTTCTGCGCGTGAATCACGGTAATGTCCGGGCGCACCGAAGGCACGGCGGCGAGCACTTCGCCAGTGAACGGGCAGGTCACCGATTTGATCAGCGGGTTGACCTTCGGCAAGTCGGACCCGGCGTAGGCACGCAGGACCGCGAACGGCAGGCCGGAAGCGCCGGCGACGTAGGCATTGGCCAGGTCGGCATGGCTGTGTTCTTCGATCTCCAGCGCATGCGGCCACTGCTTCTCCACGGCGTCACGCAGGCGATGCAGGGAGCCGACACCCGGGTTGCCGCCCCAGGAGAAAATCAGCTTGCGGGCACAACCGGCACCGATCAACTGGTCGTAGATCAAGTCAGGGGTCATCCGCACCAGGGTCAGGTCTTTCTTGCCCTGGCGAATGATTTCGTGACCCGCCGCCGTCGGGATCAGGTGGGTAAAGCCTTCGAGCGCGACCGTATCGCCGTCGTTTACGAATTGCTTCACCGCGTCGTGCAGCGAAAGGATTTCAGCCATTGGGGCAGGCTCCCGTTTGTTATTAACCGACAGTGGAAGAAGGCGCCGATGCGCAGCGCCGGAATGACTGAAGGTTAAGCTTCTGAAAAAGGCCAAACAATCCGATAATCGACTGAGCGTTCGATTATCGAACACATTGTTGTCTGGCTACCTATCCCCAAAAAGCATCGCGAGCAAGCCCACTCCCACAAGGATCACACTTATCCCTGTGGGAGCGGGCTTGCCCGCGATGAGGCCCGAAAAGTCACTGCAAAATCCGGGAATCAGCCTCAGGTCGCATCCGCATGACTGACCATGCCCTTGATCACCACCGCCGTGGTCGCCAGCGCCGCCGGAATCACCAGCGCCGTCAGCACTTGCTCGAAGTTCCAGCCCAGCCCCAGCAGCGTCGCGCCCATCCACGCCCCGAGGATGGCGCCGAAGCGGCCGATCCCGAGCATCCACGAGACTCCGGTGGCCCGCCCTTGAGTCGGATAAAACCGTGCCGCCAGCGACGGCATTGCCGATTGCGCTCCGTTGACACACATCCCGGCCACCAGCACCAGCGTTGCCAGCAGTGCGATGTTGCCCAGGCTCTGCCCTACCGCGTAGGCAAACACCCCGGCCAGCAGGTAGAAAGTGCCAATGACCTTGTGCGGATTGAACCGGTCCATCGCCCAACCCACGCCCACCGCGCTCAACACGCCACCGAACTGGAACAGCGCACCGATGAACGCGGCCTGCTCCATGCTCGCGCCACTGTCACGCATCAGCGTCGGCAGCCAACTGGTCAGCAGGTAAACGATCACCAGGCCCATGAAGTACGTCAGCCACAACAGCAAGGTGCCGACGCTGTAGGTGCCGGAGAAAATCACCGCGAACACATTGCGTGCCTTCACGGTTTTCTGTTCCGGCACGCTGAAACTCGATGCCTGGGCCACCACCGTCGGGTCAATCGGCGCCAGTGCCTTGCGCACTTTGTCCGTACCGCGGTTACGCACCACCAGGTAACGCGCCGACTCCGGTAGCCAGAGCAGCAAAACGACGGTGAGGATCAGCGGCAGAATTCCGCCGATCAGCAGCAGGCTGTGCCAGCCAAAGGCCGGAATGAGCTTGGCCGAAATGAAACCACCGCCAGCCATGCCGAGGTTGAAACCGCAGAACATGCTGGTCACCAGCAGGGACTTCTTGCGCTCCGGCGTGTACTCCGACAGCAGGGTCGTCGCATTCGGCATGCCGGCGCCCAAACCCAGGCCGGTCAGGAAGCGCAACACCAGCAACTGATCGACATTGCTGCTGTAGGCCGAGGCCAGGCTGAAGGCGCCAAACAAAAGCACTGCCCCGACCAGCACGACCTTGCGCCCGAAGCGGTCGGCCAAAGGACCGGAGCCCAGTGCACCGAAGACCATGCCGATCAAGGCTGCGCTCATTACCGGGCCAAGGCTGGCACGATCGATCCCCCAATCCTGAGACAGCGCCGGCGCAATGAAGCCCATGGCCGCGGTATCGAGGCCGTCGAGAAAGACAATCAGGAAACACAGGATCACCACCCGCCACTGGTAGCGCGAAATGGGTTGGGCGTTGATGAAGGACTGCACATCGAGGCAGTTTCCTACAGCAGACTGAGGCTGGTTCATTATTTTTATTCCGTGGATCACAGTCGAAAAGGGGCCAGCCGGGGCTGACGCAGTCGCGACAGTAATGATCCACAGGAAACAGCGTCAATTCGCTGAACGCGACTCTGTGCGTTTATCGAACAGCTTAGGAGAACAACTGGGTACTCAGGTCGCGGCTGGCACTCAGCAGGCCAGGCAGAAAACGCTGTTCCAGTTCATTGCGGCTGACTCGCCCGGCGTGAGTGCTGACATTGAGGGCCGCGACCACCTGGCCGGAGGCGTCATACACCGGGACGGCAATCGAACGCAGCCCTTGCTCGAGTTCCTGGTCGACGATGCACCAGCCTTGCTGTCGCACTTCTTGCAGGCATTCGAGCAGCGCCTCGGGGGTGTGAATCGTACGGCTGGTCTTGGCCTGCAATTCGGCGTGGTCGAGGTATTCGCCCAGCGAAGTGTCATCCAGCGCGGCCAGAAGAATCCGCCCCATCGAGGTGCAATAGGCCGGCAGGCGCCCGCCCACCGACAGGTCCACCGAAATCAGGCGCTGGGTGGTCGCGGAGCGGGCGATGTAGAGGATGTCATCGCCTTCGAGCGTGGCCATGTTGCAGGCCTCGTGCAGTTGCTCGCTCATGCGGTCCAGGTAAGGCTGGGCGGAAACCGCCAGCGGCGTCGATGACACATAGGCATGGCCGAGGGTCAGCACTTTGGGCAGCAGCGAATAGGTGCGGCCGTCGGTGGTGGCGTAACCGAGCTTGATCAGGGTGTGCAGGCAACGCCGCACGGCAGCGCGGGGAATTTCCGTGCGGTGACTGATCTGGGCGATGGTCAGGTGCCGCTTGCGCTCCTGAAACGCCTGCACCACGGCCAGGCCACGGGCCAGGGACGTCATGAAATCAGGGTCGCCGGTCAGTGCCTGGATCCGTTTGGCCGGCGAGGCAACGATGGGGGGAGCCACTGAAGCGAAGGAATTGCGCATTTGATCGTTCATACAAGGTCCTTTTACCCACTCGGATCAGCGACTATTACAAAGGGCTACTGCCTGACGCTCAAGCCCGGCCTGCCATCTTCGGGCGATTATCGAACGCTCGCCCGATAATCGCAATTCACCGTATCAATCACCGATCCGCTGGTGTCCGGCTTTTCGCTGACTTGCGGACCACTGTTTACATCGACTCGGCACAGGACTTTATGGGGCATACAAATATTGAAACTTGTTCGACTTAATGACGTCAGAAAGGCATCGCTGCAATGTCGCATCAGTAGACGCCCTGGTTAATCGCAAAGTTTCGAGCAACAAAACGTTCACATGCCAGGATTCACTTTTAACACTTTGGAGATAGTGTTCTTCAAATCGGCCGCTATAATACAACTCAGTAGCGCTTCGGTTTTTTACTTGCCGAACCCGCTACCCGGCAATGCGATGTTCCATCGCCGTTGCCCGTAGCAAGCGCCAGATCCGCATTGCACAGCCATGCCACTGCGTTTGCTGAAACAGGAAACTGAAGCTACGTCAGCTATTTATCTCTGGTGTCGTAGCCGCCTGTGACATGGAAGTATTGATCACGCCGTTGCCAAAACGGTGCCTTGTCGGGCATTGTCCATTCGACGAACGTGATCAGTCGATTTGATACAGCGCGTTTTCACCAGAATTTATCCCAACTCTATCAGGTAGCACTGTGACGAAAGACGAACTGCGCGCGGAACTAGAGCGCCAGGAACAACGTTACAAGGAAGTTTACGGCGGAGAAGTCACCACTTACGCCGCTCAACCCGAACCGGAACGCAAACCCTGGCGTAAACGCGCCACCGTTCAGGATCAGGTTTTCCAGCAAGAACTTCAAAAAATGGAAAAGGAACTCAAAGCCGAAGAGCCTTGACGGCCTCGACCTGATCCCTGAAAGGCCTGCCTCTGCACCCGTTATAAGCGGGATGTATCGTTCTTGCCTTGCGTGCCCGCTACGAGCGGGCAGCGGCCATCACTGTCGTAGAATCAGGCGAATCTCTGATATCTGACCTATTTCTCAGATTTTTCGCACAACCGTTTCAGCCCCTCCTACCGGGCTGCGAACGCGCCGCTGCGGCAGTTTTCCAAATAAAATCAATGACTTAAAAAACACAGTAAAACCCTGTGGTTTTAGGGGCTGGGGCAAAAAAATTCGTTGAAGAATGTTACCGATGAGCAGCTAGTGCATTGATTAGCAGTCTTTTCTGGCATAATCGCGCCCCCTTATGACCGGGTCAGAAAACCTTCATGATCGATTTATTCAGCGGACTGGATGCTTGGGTGCTTGTGAGCCTCTTGCTCGCCCTGGCCTTTGTCCTCGCCTTCGAGTTCATCAACGGCTTTCATGACACCGCTAACGCGGTGGCCACCGTTATCTACACCAAAGCCATGCCGCCTCATCTGGCGGTGTTCTTCTCCGGTGTGTTCAACTTCCTCGGCGTGCTGCTGGGCGGGGTCGGCGTGGCGTATGCCATCGTCCACCTGCTGCCGGTAGAACTGCTGATCAATGTGAACACCGGCCATGGCCTGGCGATGGTGTTCTCGTTGCTCGCCGCAGCCATCACCTGGAACCTGGGCACCTGGTACTTCGGTATCCCCGCCTCCAGCTCCCACACGCTGATCGGTTCGATCCTCGGCGTGGGCCTGGCCAACTCCCTGATCAACGAAATTCCGTTGGCCGACGGTGTGAACTGGCAAAAGGCGATCGATATCGGCATGTCGCTGGTGTTCTCGCCAATGGCCGGCTTCCTGATCGCCGCGCTGATCCTGATCGGTCTTAAATGGTGGCGTCCGCTGTCGAAGATGCACAAGACCCCGGAACAGCGCCGCAAGATCGACGACAAGAAACACCCGCCGTTCTGGAATCGCCTGGTACTGGTGATCTCGGCCATGGCCGTGAGTTTCGTGCACGGTTCCAACGATGGCCAGAAAGGTATCGGCCTGATCATGCTGGTGCTGATCGGTATCGTGCCGGCCCAGTTCGTCCTCGACCTGAACAGCACGACCTATCAGATCGAGCGGACTCGCGACGCGACCCTGCACCTGAGCCAGTTCTACCAGCGCAACTCCGAAACCCTGGGCGAGTTCCTGGCCCTGGGCAAGAGTGTGGAAGGCGATCTGCCGGAGAAGTTCCGTTGCAACCCGCAACAGACCGAACCGACCATTGCCGCCCTGCTCGGCACCCTCACGGGTGTAGCCGACTACCACTCGCTGTCGGCGGAAAGCCGTATCGAAGTGCGTCGCTACCTGCTCTGCCTGGACGACACCGCGAAGAAAGTCAGCAAGCTGCCAACGCTCGGGGCGCGTGAAAAGGCTGACCTGGACAAACTGCGCAAAGACCTGACCACCACCACCGAATACGCCCCATTCTGGGTGATTCTGGCGGTAGCACTGGCCCTGGGCCTGGGCACCATGGTCGGCTGGAAACGCGTGGTACTGACCATTGGCGAGAAGATCGGCAAGCAAGGCATGACTTACTCCCAAGGCATGTCGGCGCAGATCACCACCGCCAGCCTGATCGGCATGGCGAACATCTTCAGCCTGCCGGTTTCCACCACCCACGTGCTGTCCTCCGGCGTGGCAGGCACCATGGTCGCCAACAAAAGCGGCCTGCAAGGCGGCACCGTCAAAACCATCCTGCTGGCCTGGGTATTGACCCTGCCAGCCACCGTGGCCCTGTCGGCCGGGTTGTTCTGGCTGGCTTCGAAGGCACTGGGTAGCTGATATAGCTGCATCGAAAAAGGCGCGCTCCGCAAGGACCGCGCCTTTTTTATTGCCTCTTCCAAACACCACAATTCACTGTAGGAGCGAGCTCTGCTCGCGATGGACGCCAACGATGACGCGGGGTGCCTGAATGTACGCGTTGTCCTTGCGGTCATCGCGAGCAGAGCTCGCTCCTACAGGGTTACGCGTTTACCGATAGTTTTTTGCAGGCAAAAAAAAGGGCAACCGAAGTTGCCCAAAATGCCTTGCGTGCTCATTGCATCCAGAAAGACCTGCGCTTATTTGCGCTTGTGCGAATCCTTCCAGATAAAAAATCCGAATCCGGCAAAGAAAACCAGCATGAGGCTGACAGTCAGCACCCCGGCGATCACCACGTTGTCGAAAAACATGACGCGTCTCCTGCACTTGCCCTGTTGCGATAGGGCTAAGTTAACCAAACGGGCAGGACAGAATATTGACCAGGATCAATGTCGCCCGAGACCGGGCAAGAGGGAGGGGAAAGCTTGACCCGCATCAATGAATGAGGGTGGAGGTCAGCGTTTTTTCGGTTTGTTTTTCGGCTTTTTCTTGGCCTTGCCCAATGGCATGGCTTGTTCGAACGCCTGGCGAACTTCATTGAGGCGTTTGTCATTGAGGTCATGAACACGCTTGGCGCGTTCAGCATTGAGGTCAATCAGCTTGTCGTCTTGGCTCATGGCGGTCTGTGCATCGCTTGAAATGAGTGTCAGCCGCCGTAGCGTTCGGCAACCCTGCGCCAATAATGCGGCCTGACAGCCGCGCTGACCAGCTTGCGCTCAAATCTCGATATCGACCCACAGTCCCTGCCGCGGCTGATCGTCCATCAACGGCGCCACCGGTACGGTGTTGTCGGCATTGAGTTCATCGCCGGGAATCGCCAGGTGAGCCTCGGGGTCATGATCGGCTTCACGACGACGCCGTTCCTGCTCCTGCCTGCGGCGCTGCTCCTCGCGCAGCACCAGGCCGTCCTCTTCAGGATTGCGCTTTTGCAGGTCAATCGTGCTTTCACTGGAGCTTTCCTGCACCGGCACCACCGGCGGAATATCCGGGCGCTGGCGGATCGGGTCGGTCTGTGAAGTGATCGGCACGGCACTCAGGGGGAGCATCGGTGGCAGCATGGTTTTCGGTCTCCTGTCAGCAGGCTGTCGGCTGCGGGGATGGCGACTTGAGCCATCGGTCGCAAACTGTGACCCAATTGGCACTCATTGGCGCACCGGGCGGCGCGTCATGCATACGTGGGCTAACGTATGACTGTGAGTTTTTCTGAGAGTCCTTTGGCCCTGAAGCCCTCATTCCGTTAAGATAGCCCGCTTTTTCAGGTGGGAGTCAGGCAGCATGGCGCAGCAGTATCAACCGGGGCAACGCTGGATCAGTGACAGCGAAGCCGAGCTGGGTTTAGGCACCGTTCTGGCACAGGACGGCCGCTTGTTGACCGTGCTCTACCCGGCCACTGGCGACACTCGCCAGTACGCGCTACGGAATGCGCCTCTGACCCGCGTGCGGTTTTCGCCGGGTGACACCATCACGCACTTCGAAGGCTGGAAACTGATCGTCCGCGAAGTCGACGACATTGATGGCCTGCTGGTTTACCACGGCCTCAACGGGCAGAACGACGTGGTCACCCTGCCGGAAACCCAGCTGTCGAACTTCATCCAGTTCCGCCTGGCCAGCGACCGTCTGTTCGCCGGCCAGATCGACCCGCTGGCCTGGTTCTCCCTGCGTTATCACACCCTGGAACATACCAGCCGCCAGTTGCAGTCCTCCCTTTGGGGCCTGGGCGGCGTGCGTGCACAACCGATCGCGCATCAGTTGCACATTGCCCGTGAAGTCGCCGACCGTATCGCGCCACGGGTTCTGCTCGCCGACGAAGTGGGCCTGGGCAAGACCATCGAAGCCGGCCTGGTGATCCATCGCCAATTGCTCTCGGGCCGCGCCAGCCGTGTGCTGATCCTGGTTCCGGAGAACCTGCAACACCAGTGGCTGGTAGAGATGCGCCGCCGCTTCAATCTGCAGGTGGCGCTGTTCGACGAAGAGCGCTTCATCGAAAGCGATGCCAGCAACCCGTTCGAAGACACCCAGCTCGCACTGGTCGCCCTTGAGTGGCTGGTGGACGACGAGAAAGCCCAGGACGCGCTGTTCGCGGCAGGCTGGGACTTGCTGGTGGTCGACGAGGCTCACCACCTGGTGTGGCATGAAGATCAGGTCAGCCCTGAATACTCGCTGGTCGAGCAACTCGCCGAAACCATTCCCGGCGTACTGCTGTTGACCGCCACCCCGGAACAACTGGGCCAGGACAGCCACTTCGCGCGTCTGCGCCTGCTTGACCCGAACCGCTTCCACGACCTGCAGGCCTTCCGCGCCGAGAGCGAAAACTATCGCCCGGTGGCTGAAGCCGTCCAGGAGCTGCTGGACAAGGGACGCCTTTCGCCGCAAGCCCACAAGACCATCCACGGTTTCCTCGGCAACGAAGGCGAAGCCCTGCTGGCCGCGGTCAACGATGGCGACACCGAAGCCAGCGCCCGCCTCGTGCGCGAATTGCTCGACCGTCACGGCACCGGCCGCGTGCTGTTCCGTAACACCCGCGCCGCCGTGCAGGGTTTCCCGGAACGCAAGCTGCACCCGTACCCGCTGCCATGCCCGGACGAATACCTCGAACTGCCGCTGGGCGATCATGCCGAGTTGTACCCGGAAGTCAGCTTCCAGGCCCAACCGGATGCCAGCGAAGAAGAACGCTGGTGGAAATTCGACCCGCGCGTCGAGTGGCTGATCGATCAACTGAAGATGCTCAAGCGCACCAAAGTGCTGGTGATCTGCGCCCACGCCGAAACCGCCATGGACCTGGAAGACGCCCTGCGCGTGCGCTCCGGCATTCCGGCCACGGTGTTCCACGAAGGCATGAACATCCTCGAGCGCGACCGCGCCGCCGCCTACTTCGCCGACGAAGAGTTTGGCGCACAAGTGCTGATCTGCTCGGAAATCGGCAGTGAAGGCCGCAACTTCCAGTTCTCCCATCACCTGGTGCTGTTCGACCTGCCGTCCCACCCGGACCTGCTGGAACAGCGTATCGGTCGACTGGACCGGATCGGCCAGAAACACGTCATCGAACTGCACGTGCCGTACCTGGAAACCAGCCCGCAAGAGCGCCTGTTCCAGTGGTACCACGAAGCGCTGAACGCCTTCCTCAACACCTGCCCGACCGGCAATGCCTTGCAGCACCAGTTCGGCCCGCGCCTGCTGCCGCTGCTCGAAGAAGCCGACGATGTCGAATGGCAAGCGCTGATCGACGAAGCCCGCACCGAGCGTGAGCGCCTGGAAGCCGAGTTGCACACCGGCCGTGACCGCTTGCTGGAGCTGAACTCCGGTGGCGCGGGCGAAGGCGACGCACTGGTGGAAGATATCCTTGAGCAGGACGATCAATTCGCGCTGCCGATCTACATGGAAACCCTGTTTGACGCCTTTGGCATCGACAGCGAAGACCACTCGGAAAACGCGCTGATCCTCAAGCCGAGCGAAAAAATGCTCG
Organism: Pseudomonas sp. 18173; assembly: GCF_050432945.1. Taxonomy (NCBI): domain Bacteria; kingdom Pseudomonadati; phylum Pseudomonadota; class Gammaproteobacteria; order Pseudomonadales; family Pseudomonadaceae; genus Pseudomonas; species Pseudomonas sp. 18173. The sequence goes on along the minus strand of NZ_JBKFTN010000007.1, from coordinate 54,164 downwards.
ACGCCAGCTTCCCGCTGGGCGACGACGAAGGCGTGACCATCACTTACGACCGTAACCAGGCGCTGTCTCGCGAAGACATGCAGTTCATCACCTGGGAGCACCCGATGGTTCAGGGCGGCATGGATCTGGTGCTGTCCGGCTCCATGGGCAACACCGCCGTGGCGCTGATCAAGAACAAGGCACTCAAGCCGGGCACCGTGTTGCTGGAACTGTTGTATGTCAGCGAAGTGGTCGCCCCGCGCTCGCTGCAACTGGGCCGCTACCTGCCGCCGGCCGCCCTGCGCTGCCTGCTCGATACCAATGGCAACGACCTGTCGGCCCGCGTGTCGTTCGAAACCTTGAACGATCAGCTCGAAAGCGTGCCGCGTGCCAGCGCCAACAAGTTCATCCAGGCCCAGCGCGACCAGCTGACGCCACGGATCAATGCCGGTGAAGCGAAGATCCTGCCTCGCCACACCGAGCGTGTCGCCGAGGCGCAGCGTCGCCTGGCTGCCGATACCGAAGAAGAACTGGCGCGCCTGACCGCGTTGCAAGCGGTCAACCCGACCGTGCGCGACAGTGAACTGGCAGCCCTGCGCAAACAACGCGAGCAAGGCCTGGCCATGCTCGACAAGGCTGCGCTGCGACTGGAAGCGATCCGGGTGCTGGTGGCGGGTTAAGTCCCCTGCCCGATCCGCAAATAAAAAGGCCCGCAGCGATGCGGGCCTTTTTTTTCTATCTGGTTTTTGCAGGGATGCGGCTGGACTCTTCGCGAGCAGGCTCGCTCCCACGGGGATCTCATTTGCACCGAAGAACCAATGTGGGAGCGAGCCCGCTCGCGAAAGCGATCATGCAGTGGCTATAGCCTCCACGGGCTCAACCAGCGCCACCAACCCCTCTTTCATCCGCTTGGCATCGCGCACAAAACACCGCGACGCCAGGAACAGAAACACCACGGTGAAAAACAGCGCCACCGGAATCAGGTACATCGCATCGTGCAGGCCGACTGCCTTGAAGGCCTCGGTCATCTGTTCGGCCCCGGCCGAAAGCATGGCCGTGTGCGCGAAGTGATCGGACAAGGCCCCGACCACCACCGGGCCCAGGCCACCACCCAACAGGTACAACCCGGCAAAGAACAACGCCATGGCCGTCGCCCGCAGACGCGGCTCCACCACATCCTGAATCGCCGTGTACACACAGGTGTAGAAGTTGTAGGCGAACAGCCAGCCGACGCTGAAGACGGCGACAAACACGCCGATCTCAATGCGCCCGGAGTGCAGCGCCCACGCGGTGCAGACCGTCGAAATCACCAGGCTGAAGGCCGCAAACAACAGCCGCCCGTTGGCAATCCTCTGGTGAATCTTGTCCGCGATCCAGCCACCCAGGGTCAGGCCGAACAACCCGGTCACACCGACAATGACCCCGGTGGCGACCGCGGCCTCCTGCAACGGCATGAGGAAATAGCGCTGCAGCATCGGCACCAGGAACGAGTTGCAGGCATAGGTGGCGAAGTTGAAACACAGGCCTGCCATCACCAGCCACAGGAAGGTCGGCACGGCCAGTACCCGACGGATCGGTCGATCGATCTTTTCCTGCGACACCTGAACACTCTCGGCAGCGCCGCGTTTCGGTTCCTTGATGAAAAACATGAAGATCGCGAGGATCAGCCCGGGCACCGCGGCGATAAAGAACGGCGCGCGCCAGCTATCGAAGGCCTTGACCATCGCGCCGATGGTGAAGAACGCCAGCAACAGCCCCAATGGCAGCCCGAGCATGAAGATGCCCATGGCCCGCGCCCGGCGGTGTGCCGGAAACAAGTCGCCGATCAGCGAATTGGCGGCAGGCGCGTAACTGGCTTCGCCTATGCCGATGCCCATGCGCACGATCAGGAAGCTCCAGAAGCTGCCCACCATACCGTTGACGGCGGTCAACCCGCTCCACACCGCCAGCCCCCAGCCCATCAGCCTGCTGCGCGAGCCGGTGTCGGCCATCCGCCCCAACGGCAAGCCGGCAATGGCGTAGACGATGGTGAACGCCGTACCGATGATCCCCAACTGGAAATCACTGAGGTGCCATTCCATGCGAATGGGCTCGATGATGATGGCCGGGATGGTGCGGTCAAAAAAATTGAACAGGTTGGCCAGGAACAACAGGAACAGGATGCGCCAGGCATTGGCCGCTTGGGTCGAGTTCTGCATGGGTCCGTCTCTTTTATTGTTTTTGGGGCGTCACTGCCCCCGGACTTTGCAATCTAGACAGGCCGGCTACACCTGTCTTTCATTATTCGCCAGGCTGATACCAACCCATGGGACGCGACTTGTAGGAGCTTTCGCAGGATGGGTATTTCGCAGCCCGTCAGGCTGATGAAAAATACCTTTCACCCCCCCTTCCCAAGCCGTTGGCGAAGCCTAGAATAGCGGCCTCGTTCCCCCCTGTGTCTCCACTCCTCCTTACGATAATCGCCCATGTCCGAAGCCAGTCCGTGTCTGAATTGCGGTGCCTGCTGTTCCCATTTTCGCGTGTCATTTTTCTGGGGTGAATGCGTTTCTTCCGGGGGGACAGTGCCCGATGAGCTTGTCGAGCAGATCAGCCCCAGTCGGGTCGCAATGATCGGCACCGACCGCAAACCCGTGCGCTGTACCAGCCTGACAGGAGTCGTTGGCAGCACTGTGCAGTGTTCGATTTACGAAAAGCGCTCGAGCACCTGCCGGGAGTTCGAAGCTTCCTGGGTCGACGGCCTGGCCAATCCCGATTGCGACGCAGCCCGTGCCGCATTCGGCTTGCCGGCCCTGCAACCCGCATTCGAGACGCCTCAGAAGCAAATCGCCTGAGTTTTAGCACCAATCGCTATTAGGCTGATGTCAAAATATTTGGCACCAATGTGCCACTACCGCTTGCGCTCCATCCATGCCCTCTATACTCCAAGTCATTCGCTGGCGCTCCTTGCGCCCGCCTGAGGGACAACGATGGGGCATGCTATGGAGTGGCTTGGTTTGCATTTCATTACCGAGCTACCAGAGAGCGGGCAGGTCATACTCAATTGCACACATGACCCTTTTCTGGTGCTGCTGGCGTATCTGGTCGCCTGTGTCGGCTGTTTCGCGACACTGGACATGGCCGAACGAGTCGCTCACGCGGAAAAATCAGCCTCCCAGACGCGCTGGCGCTGGGTGGGCAGCGGATGCCTGGCCGGCGCGATCTGGGCCATGCACTTCGTCGGGATGCTGGCATTCCGGGCGCCTGTCGATCTTTACTACCAACTGCCTGTCACGGTGTTCTCGCTGACCATCGCGCTGCTCGCCGCGTGGCTGGCAATGCATACCCTCAGCCTCCCTGATTTGAGTTTGCAACAGTGCCTCAAGGCATCGATCGGCATTGGCCTGGGGATCGCGACCATGCATTACGTGGGCATGACGGCCATGCACTCCAGTGCCACGGTCTATTACCATCCGGGTCTGTTTGCCCTTTCCATCGCGATCGCGATCGGTGCCGCGCTGGCAGCCTTGTTGCTGGCATGGTATCTGCGCGACGGTGCCGGCGTGCTGCATCAACTCTTCAAATACTGCGCCAGCCTGTTGCTCGGGGCGGGCATCCTCAGCATGCACCTCACCGCCATGGCCGCCTTCAACCTGGTACTGCCCAACGGCAGCCTGCCAGCGCAAACCGGCGAACAAAGCCATCTGCAACTGGCGCTGACCGTGACGGTCATGACCCTGCTGATCATCGGCAGCAGCATCAGTGCGGCACTGGCGGACAAGAAACTGCAACACAAGGACCACGACCTGCAGCGGGTCAACTCCCTGCTCAGCCAACTCGACCAGGCGCGCATGTCGCTGCAACAGGTGGCGCACTACGATGCGCTGACCAACCTGATCAACCGCCGCGGGTTCAACCAGATCTTCGCCGAAAAACTCATCGAGAAAACCAACGAGGGCGGGATGCTGGCGGTCCTGTTCCTGGACATCGACCATTTCAAGCGGATCAACGACAGCCTTGGCCACGATGCCGGTGACGAACTGCTCAAAGTGCTTGCCGCGCACATCAAGAGCTCGATTCGCAGCCACGAGGATGTGGTCGCGCGCTTCGGTGGCGACGAGTTCTGCCTGCTCATAGACCTGCATGACCGTGACGAAGCGCGACAGCTGGCCCAACGCATCATGCTGAAAATGAAAGAACCCATCGAGCTGGCCGGGCGGCGCATGGTCATGACCACCAGCATCGGCATCAGCCTGTTTCCGGAAGACGGCAAGACATGTGAAGAACTGCTCAAGAACGCCGACCTGGCGCTGTATCAGTCCAAGGGCAGCGGTCGTAACGGCCTGAACTTTTTCAGCGCCAACCTGAAAACCCGCGCCACGCTGGAGCTGCAACTGGAAGAAGAGTTGCGCCACGCCCTGCGTGAAGACACCGGCCTGATGCTCTATTACCAGCCGATCTATGACCTCAAGACCGGTCAGGTCAGCAAGCTCGAAGCCTTGATCCGCTGGCAACACCCGGTCCACGGTTTCCTCGCGCCGGATCGCTTCATCGCCATCGCCGAGGCCAACGGCCTGATCGCCGAGCTGGACAACTGGGTGCTGCGCAAGGCCTGCGAGGATCTTGGCGAATTGTCACGCCAGGGCTGTGAAGACCTCAAGATCGCCGTGAATTGCTCGCCCCTTAACCTGGCGCGCGAAGAACTGGCCGATGAAATCGAGTACGCATTGCGCAGCGCCGGTGTGGAGCCCCACCGGCTGGAACTGGAAGTCACGGAAAACGCCTTGATGGGCAATATCGCCAACACCCTGGTGTTGCTGCGACAGATACGCGCCCTCGGCGTGTCGCTTTCGATCGATGACTTCGGTACCGGCTATTCATCCCTGGCCTACCTCAAGCGCTTGCCCCTCAACACGCTGAAAATCGACCGCTCGTTCATCCAGGACATCCCCAAGGCCACCCAGGACATGGAAATTGTCCAGGCGATCATCGTCATGGCCCATACCCTGCACCTGCAAGTGGTCACCGAAGGGGTCGAAACCTTCGAGCAATACCAGTTCCTGGAAAACCACGGCTGTGACTTCGTCCAGGGTTATTTGCTCAGTCGGCCGGTGCCACTGGCCGACCTGCTTGCGGTGCTGAACGAAATCAACCAGCGCAAACACACCTACTCCGTCACGTCGCTGTGTCTGGCTCACGGTACATCTGCACTAATGTAGAGGGGTCCTTTTCAAGGAAACCCTGACTCCCATGCAAGCGCATCAACTGCGCGGCCAGGCCGCTTATCGGTGTTGCCGAACCTTGCTCACGGGAAAACTTCACCGCCGTATCCAGATCCTTGAGCAATGTGCGCACGTGCCACTTGACCGGCTCGAAACGATTTTCAGCCATCTGCGGGGCCAGGATCTGCAAGGGTTTCGAATCGGCAAAACCGCCGGCCAGCGCTTCGGCAATCAGGCTTGCATCGACCCCGGAACGCTCGGCCAGCGCGACCACTTCGGCAATCACCAAGGCATTGCAGGCGACGATCATCTGATTGCACGCCTTGGTCACCTGCCCTGCCCCGACACCGCCCATGTGCGTCACGCGCTGCCCCAGGCTCAGCAGAACGGGGCGCACCCGCTCCAGATCCCGTGACTCGCCGCCCACCATGATCGCCAGGCTTCCAGCCTCGGCACCGACCACGCCACCGGACACCGGCGTATCGAGCCAGCCCATGCCGGTTCTGCCGGCGAGCTCTGCGGCCATTTCCCGCGTGGCGTTGGGTTCCAGGCTGGAAAAATCCACCAGCAGCTGGCCCTTTTTTGCCCCCTCGACAATACCTGTCGGACCAAACACCACCTCGCGCACGACCGACGTATCCGCCAGGCACAACATCACCACGTCGGCGTGCCGGCACAGTTCGGCCGGGCTGGCGACCTGGCGCGCACCTGCCTCCACCAGCGGCCGGCACTTGTCCGGATTGCGATTCCATACCGCCAGCGGATACCCCGCAGCGAGCAGGCGCCGGCACATCGGCAGCCCCATCAGGCCGATGCCGGCAAACCCCAGCGAAGGTTGCATTGACATCATTTAGCCTCCTTTTGATTAAAGATCGTCAGATATTGGCCGATCCATCATGACTTAGGAAAGGATTCACTCCGAGTAATGCTCGGGCTAAAGACCAAGGCATGGTCCAAGTACGCGCTGAAAAAAGACGCGATTCTATTCCGTGACGGTTCGACGACAGTGAGTCGGACAACCAATCAGCCCAGGTAGATGGCGAACAATGACTTCTAAAAACAACCCGGCCACTGCGGTAACCGATCTGACGTTGAGCCCCGCGGCCAACAGCCCGTCATCACCGAAGCCATTGATTCAATCCCGCCCGTTGGCGACCCAGCAGTATCTGTACTTCACCGAAACCAACACCGACCGCATCCTCGACAACCTCGACGGCCTGCGCGACATGGTGTTCCCGCGCCCACCGCGCCTGGAAGGCGACGGCGAACAGCACAACGACCAGGAATTCCCGTCGGTGTGCCTGATCGGTCTGGGCCGTTGCGGCTCGAACATCGCGCTGGACGTGGCGGAGCTGGTGTACAACGCCCGCAAGTTCTACCTCAACGAATTCAACAACGAAGATCGCCTGTCGCCGGACAAGCGTTTTGCCGAAAAGGGCTACAGCCCGGCCCAGTGGATCCGCAACAACCTGCGCCTGGGCCCGAACAAAAACACCAAGCCGGTGTTTCTGGTCGAGCCGCTGGTGATGCTCGGCGACCTGGACAAGGACATCGCCGGACGCATCCGCTTCTCGCGCAAGGGCGAAAAGAGCGGCTTCCTGCGCGACTACAGCAAGATGAAGATCATGGACTTGTCGGAAGTCCACGCCGGTGGCGCCGGTAACGCGCCGATCCTCGGCCAGTACCTGGCCAAGATCATCCTGAACAAGGACACCCAGCGTTTCTCCAGCCCTGACTGGAAAATGATTCACTCCTACCTGATCGACAGCTGCGGCATCAAGGCCAACCAGTCGCGCCTGTATTTTTCGATCTTCAGTGCCGGCGGCGGTACCGGCTCGGGCATGGCCTCGGAGTTCGGCCTGGCCCAGCAGCACTCGTACATGAACAAGACGTTCGACACCAAACCGATGGACGAGCACGACAGCAAGAGCGGGCACTCCTTCGTTTTCGAACCGATCTTCACCAGTGGCATCTGTGTACTGCCGAACATTTCCGATCACCGCAGTGAAATGTCCGAGGCGCTGCACATCAACGCCGGTCGCCTGCTGTGCAAGTACCTGTCGGAAGAGTGGGACTTCTCCTACAACTTCGCCAACGAAGACAGCAGCGAAGCCAGCGTCATGGGCCGCATCCGCCCATGGAACGCGATGATGCTGATTTCCAACGACATCATGCGCTACGCCGAAGAGAACGATGACGGCAACATCCAGAACATTGATGTCAATGCCATGGAAAAGCATGCCAACCAATACATCTCGCAGCAGATCTTCAACATTCTGACGGCCCAGGCGGTCACCACCGACTACGACCAGAACTATTTCCGTCGTGCCGGCATCGACATCGGCGAAACCATCCGCCTGGACGCCAACGACCTGTTCATGAGCCTGGCCGGCCCGGTGGCGATCGCCTATGCCGAGTCCGTAGTGCCGGAAACCCCGCCGCCGAGCAGCGACAAATTCAAGGTGTTCGAGAAAGAGCCGCAGCGCCTGAACATCGACGACCTGTTCTTCCGTTCGATCGACCTGCCGCACTTCAACAAGGTCACCCAGGCCATCGAAGGCATCAGCCTGTTGCCGATCGAGTCCAAGCGCTATCGCGCGTCGCTGGAGCAGTACAAGAACTCGGGTTACGACGCGGCGGCCCTGCATGACCTGCACTTCTTCAAGAATTGCTCGTCGGTGGTGTCGATCGTTTCCCTGCCGAAGGACTACAAGCTGTCCTACATGGATTTGAACCGGTTGAAGACACACCTCAACAGCCTGTTCCCCAACACCACGCTCAAGCGCTATGCGCTGGTGATCGGTGCCTCGGCCAACCTGTCGCTGACCACCCTGATCGCCAAGAGCCCATGCCTGTCGGACGACTTCCTGACGCTGATCGTGGCCTTCATCAAGCGCTGTTTCGCGAAAAACCCGTACCGCTTCGACGAGACCCTGGACAACTCGATCCTGGACTTCATCATCAACGAACATTTCGATGAAGACCGCATCGACGACTTGCTCAACGAATTCGAGAACCCGGCGAAGATCCTCGATACCAACTGGTACGCGATCAAGCCGATGTACGAGAAGAAGTACCGTGAGCTGATCAACGACAAGGAAAAATTCGTCTCGATCAACGACATCCGCCTGTCCCGCGATTGCGTGAAGAAATCGATCAAGTACCTGCGCGAGATCTATCGTCACCGCATCGGCAAGACCAAGGTCATTTCGTTGAATAACCATACGGGCAAGACGGCTTACTAAGCGTCGCCTCCATTCGCGAGCAAGCCCGCTCCCACTTTCGACTGCATTCCTTCTGGAGGAACACGGTTAAATGTGGGAGCGGGCTTGCTCGCGATGGCGTCCTCAAAAACAACACACATCAACATCCAGAAACAATTGAGCAACCGTTCAGTTGCCCTCCCAACTGTTCCCGTTACGTTTACGTCACCGTGAGGCTGTGGCCTTTCTCTACGGCAACATGCCATCACGCTACTCGGCTACACACTTTCCCTCTGAAAGGAGCGCACCAATCAGGTGCAACCTTTTAAGCCTGCGCCCTTTCCTGGATCAGAATCCACGGCGAAACAACCACGGCCCACAACTGCGGATCTCGTTCAAAAAGATCCAGCGCCCGCGTTTCAGACAGCTTGGCGAGTTTGTCAGCGGCCAGCCAGGCGGCCACTTTCTCGCCTTCATCCTGGGCCACGGCTTCGGCGGCAGCGATCAAATCCAGGCCAGGGTCGACCCACAATAGGGCACCCTTGGCGAAGAACGGCTCCAGCTCTTTCCAGGTAATAGATGCGGTTTCACCAAGCAGCTTGGCATAGAGGGTGCTAGGTTCTTTGTTCATGGGACTGTCCGGAAAAGAAATCGACGCGAATGATAACGTCGGTGGTCTGGCAGAAAAACCCGGATGTAATCGAGTGACCGAAATGAAAAGCGCAGGAAAGCCAGGGAATGCACTGAATCAGGCTATAAGCCTCTCAACACCCCGCCGCAATTCTGTATCTTTCTTTCAATAAAGCGACACTTGCAGGTTTTGTCCCCCGGCGCCGCCTTCCCAGGCCGACAATCGGCGCTCTACACTGTACCGGTACAGTTGCCGAGGGACTTTTCCGGGGAATGTCGCAGATATCTGACCCGGTTCTGCTGCTTTCGGCGCCAGGACTATAAAAACTACAACAGTAAGAGTGGAGCACTATGACTAAGGCTACTAAGCAGATTTCCAAACTGTTTGCCGCTATGGTTCTGGCCGGGGTTGCCAGCCATTCGTTCGCAGCTGACACCATCAAGATCGGCATCGCCGGCCCTAAAACCGGCCCTGTAGCCCAATACGGCGACATGCAGTTCAGTGGCGCCAAAATGGCCATCGAACAGATCAACGCCAAGGGCGGCGTAGACGGCAAGAAACTCGAAGCCGTTGAATACGATGACGCCTGTGATCCGAAACAAGCTGTTGCGGTTGCGAACAAAGTCGTCAACGACGGCGTCAAGTTCGTGGTCGGCCACCTGTGCTCCAGCTCCACTCAACCGGCTTCGGACATCTACGAAGACGAAGGCGTGATCATGATCACCCCGGCTGCCACCAGCCCGGACATCACCAACCGTGGTTACAAAATGGTGTTCCGCACCATCGGTCTGGACAGCGCCCAGGGCCCTGCCGCCGGTAACTACATTGCCGATCACGTAAAACCGAAAATCGTTGCTGTCCTGCACGACAAACAGCAATACGGTGAAGGCATCGCCACCGCCGTGAAGAAAACCCTCGAAGGCAAAGGCGTGAAGGTTGCCGTGTTCGAAGGCATCAACGCCGGCGACAAAGACTTCTCGTCGATGATCTCCAAGCTCAAGCAAGCCAACGTCGACTTCGTCTACTACGGCGGCTACCACCCGGAGCTGGGCCTGATCCTGCGTCAATCCCAGGAAAAAGGCCTGAAAGCCAAGTTCATGGGTCCGGAAGGCGTGGGTAACGACTCCATTTCGCAGATCGCCAAGGACGCTTCCGAAGGCCTGCTGGTGACCCTGCCGAAGTCCTTCGACCAGGATCCGGCCAACCAGAAGCTGGCTGAAGACTTCAAGGCCAAGAAAGAAGACCCGAGCGGTCCGTTCGTGTTCCCGGCCTACTCGGCTGTGGAAGTCATTGCCGGTGGTATCACTGCCGCCAAGAGCGAAGACGCTGCCAAAGTGGCTGAAGCCATCCACGCCGGCACCTTCAAGACCCCGACCGGCGACCTGAGCTTCGACGCCAAGGGCGACCTGAAAGACTTCAAGTTCGTGGTTTACGAGTGGCACTTCGGCAAACCGAAAACTGAAGCTTCGCCTCAGTAAGGCGCTGCCTGACTGACTGCCAACAAAGCCCACGGCGTGCCGTGGGCTTTGTTTTACGAACGTTTTGGGCCGCGCTGGCGTGATCCGCCAGCCTCCCCACCTGAAAATCTCAAAACCGTCATCAGCGGTTCGCTGGCAAACCCCGGATTCGAGGTGGATGCAGATCCACGGGGCCCGGGCGGGAAAATGACTCCACCAGTGAAATGCGTATCAGGTTTTTAGGAGCGCTGTAATGCCTGACATCTATCACTTTTTCCAACAGCTGGTTAATGGCATGACCATTGGCAGCACGTATGCCCTGATCGCCATCGGCTATACGATGGTTTACGGCATCATTGGAATGATCAACTTCGCCCACGGCGAGGTGTACATGATCGGCTCCTATGTGGCGTTCATCGCCATTGCCGGGCTGGCCATGCTGGGACTCGACAGCGTTCCGCTGTTGATGACCGCTGCTTTCCTTGCAACCATCGTCGTCACCAGTGCCTACGGCTACAGCATCGAACGGATCGCCTATCGCCCCCTGCGCGGCAGCAACCGTCTGATCCCGCTGATTTCCGCCATCGGCATGTCGATCTTCCTGCAGAACACGGTTCTGCTGGCGCAAGACTCCAAGGACAAATCCATCCCCAACCTGATTCCGGGCAACTTCTCCATCGGGCCAGGTGGCGCACACGAAGTGCTGATCTCCTACATGCAAATCGTGGTGTTCGTGGTGACTTTGATCGCCATGCTCGGCCTGACCCTGTTCATCTCCCGCTCCCGCCTGGGCCGCGCCTGCCGCGCCTGCGCCGAAGACATCAAGATGGCCAACCTGCTGGGTATCAACACCAACAACATCATCGCCCTGACCTTCGTCATCGGTGCTGCTCTGGCGGCCATCGCGGCCGTGCTGCTGAGCATGCAATACGGCGTGATCAACCCGAACGCCGGTTTCCTCGTCGGCCTCAAGGCCTTCACCGCAGCGGTACTGGGCGGTATCGGCAGCATCCCCGGCGCCATGCTCGGCGGGATCGTGCTGGGGGTAGCGGAAGCCTTTGGTGCCGATATCTTCGGCGACCAGTACAAGGACGTCGTGGCATTCGGTCTATTGGTTCTGGTGCTGTTGTTCCGGCCAACCGGCCTGTTGGGCCGTCCGGAGGTTGAGAAGGTATGACTAGGAATCTTAAACAGGCGCTGTTCAGCGCTTTGCTGGTGTGGGCCGTGGCCTACCCGGTACTCGGTCTGAAGCTGACCATCGTCGGCATCAACCTCGAAGTTCATGGCACCAGCGACACCACCCTGATCACCATCGCGGTGTGCTCGGTGCTGATGTTCCTGCGCGTGCTGTTCGACCGGCAGATCAGTTCGGTCTGGCGTTCTACGCCAGGCATGCCGCTGATTCCGGCCAAGGCCAGCAACTTCCTGACCCTGCCGACCACGCAACGCTGGATCATCATCGCGTTGATCGCCGGTGCCCTGGTCTGGCCGTTCTTTGGCTCTCGCGGTGCAGTGGATATCGCCACGCTGGTGCTGATCTACGTGATGCTCGGCCTTGGCCTGAACATCGTGGTCGGCCTGGCCGGCCTGCTCGACCTCGGTTACGTCGGCTTCTATGCCGTTGGCGCCTACAGCTACGCGCTGCTGTCGCACTACTACGGCCTGAGCTTCTGGATCTGCCTGCCGATTGCCGGCCTGATGGCGGCCACCTTCGGCTTCCTGCTCGGCTTCCCGGTGCTGCGCTTGCGCGGTGACTACCTGGCCATCGTGACCCTGGGCTTCGGTGAAATCATCCGCCTGTTCCTGCGTAACCTCACCGGCCTGACTGGCGGTCCGAACGGCATCAGCAACATCGAGAAACCGACGTTCTTCGGCCTGACCTTCGAGCGCAAGGCGGCTGAAGGCCTGCAGACGTTCCACGAGTACTTCGGCCTGGAATACAACTCGATCAACAAGGTGATCTTCCTCTACCTGGTTGCGTTGTTCCTCGCGCTGTTCGCCCTGTTCGTCATCAACCGCCTGCTGCGCATGCCACTGGGCCGTGCCTGGGAAGCCCTGCGTGAAGACGAAATCGCTTGCCGTGCGCTGGGCCTGAACCCGACGATCATCAAGCTGTCGGCCTTCACCCTGGGTGCCTGCTTCGCCGGTTTCGCCGGCAGCTTCTTCGCCGCGCGCCAGGGCCTGGTGACACCGGAGTCCTTCACCTTCATCGAGTCGGCGACCATCCTCGCCATCGTGGTGCTGGGCGGCATGGGCTCGCAACTGGGTGTCGTACTCGCGGCCACGGTGATGATCCTGTTGCCGGAAATGATGCGTGAGTTCAGTGAATACCGCATGTTGATGTTCGGCGCCTTGATGGTGCTGATGATGATCTGGCGCCCTCAGGGCCTGCTGCCCATGCAACGTCCTCACATGGAGCTGCGCAAATGAGCCGCGAGATCCTGAAAGTAGAAAACCTGAGCATGCGCTTCGGCGGCTTGCTGGCGGTCAACGGCGTGGCCTTGAGCGTGAAGGAGAAACAAGTGGTTGCGCTGATCGGCCCCAACGGCGCCGGCAAGACCACCGTGTTCAACTGCCTGACCGGCTTCTACAAGCCGAGCGGCGGCAGCATCCTGCTGGACGGCGAGCCGATCGAAGGCCTGCCCGGCCACAAGATCGCCCTCAAGGGCGTGGTGCGCACCTTCCAGAACGTGCGGTTGTTCAAGGACATGACAGCGGTCGAGAACCTCCTGATCGCCCAGCACCGTCACCTGAACACCAACTTCCTGGCCGGCCTGTTCAAGACCCCGTCGTTCCGCAAAAGCGAGCGCGAGGCCATGGAATACGCCGAATACTGGCTGGAAAAGGTTCACCTCAAGGAGTTCGCCAACCGCCCGGCCGGCACCTTGGCCTATGGTCAGCAACGTCGCCTGGAAATCGCCCGCTGCATGATGACCCGCCCGCGGATCCTCATGCTCGACGAACCGGCCGCCGGCCTGAACCCGAAGGAAACCGAGGACCTCAAGGCGCTGATCAGCGTGCTGCGTGAAGAGCACAACGTCACCGTGCTGCTGATCGAACACGACATGAAACTGGTCATGAGCATTTCCGACCACATCGTCGTGATCAACCAGGGCACGCCCCTGGCCGACGGCACGCCGGAACAGATCCGCGACAATCCTGAAGTGATCAAAGCCTACCTGGGGGAAGCGTAAATGCTGCAGTTCGAAAACGTTTCCACCTTCTACGGCAAGATCCAGGCCCTGCACAGCGTCAACGTCGAAGTCCGCCAGGGCGAGATCGTGACCCTGATCGGTGCCAACGGTGCCGGCAAGTCCACGCTGCTGATGACGCTTTGCGGTTCGCCGCGCGCCCACAGCGGCAGCATCCGCTACATGGGTGAGGAACTGGTCGGCCAGGAGTCCTCGCAGATCATGCGCAAGAGCATTGCCGTGGTGCCGGAAGGTCGTCGGGTGTTTTCCCGCCTGACCGTGGAAGAAAACCTCTCCATGGGTGGTTTCTTCACCGCCAAGGGCGACTATCAGGAGCAGATGGACAAGGTCCTCGGACTTTTCCCACGCCTGAAAGAACGCTTCAGCCAACGAGGCGGCACCATGTCCGGCGGCGAACAGCAAATGCTCGCCATCGGCCGTGCGCTGATGAGCAAGCCCAAGCTGTTGCTGCTCGACGAACCGTCGCTGGGCCTGGCACCAATCATCATCCAGCAGATCTTCGACATCATCGAACAGCTGCGCAAGGACGGTGTGACCGTGTTCCTGGTCGAGCAGAACGCCAACCAGGCGCTGAAAATCGCTGACCGCGCCTACGTTCTGGAGAACGGCCGGGTGGTGATGCAAGGCACCGGTGAAGCGCTGCTGACCGACCCGAAAGTGCGCGAAGCGTACCTCGGCGGCTAAGCCTTTGCGGTAAACAAAAAACGGCCTTCACGGGCCGTTTTTTTTATGCATGGCAACCTCCCTGACTTCGTAAACCCTCTTCTGTAGGAGCGAGCTTGCTCGCGAAAAACTCGAGGGCGCCGCGTTCATTCAGACAACCCTCGTCATCGTTAACGTCCATCGCGAGCCAGCTCGCTCCTACAGGACGTGCGTGTGAAGATTTACAGCCGATCCAGCACCTCCCCACTGCGCTTGAACCACCCGATCAGGTAATCCGCCAGCACCTGCGTGCGCTTGGGCAGTCCGCCCTGATACGGATGCACCAGGTACATCGGCATGCTGCGGGTCTGATAATCGCGCAGGAGCCATCGCAAACGCCCATCGGCCAGTTCTGTTGGCAAACAGTAGGATGGCAGGCGCGCAATGCCGGCGCCGACCAGTGCGGCTTTCTTCAAGAGGTTGTAGTGGTTGCTGGCGAACGGCCCCGACACCCGCACTCGCAACAACTCGTGCTGCTGGTGATACAGCCATTCTTCGCGGCCGCTGTAATGGCTGTTGAGCAGGCAACGATGCTCGGCCAGCGCCTGGGGTGTTTGCGGTTCACCGTATTGCTCCAGATAAGCCGGACTGGCACAGGTCAGCTCTTGCCACGCCAGCAGCGGGCGCGCCACCAGTCGCTGATCAATGGCCACGTCAGAGCGAATCGCCAGGTCAAAGCCGTCACGGGACAGGTCGCGGTAGCTGTTGTTGAGCTCCAGCTCGATCTGCACCTGAGGGTATTTGGCGGAGAACTCCAGCAACAGGCCATCGAAGAAGGTTTCCCCCAGTGATACCGGCACCGTCATGCGCACCGGGCCGGCCATGTCGTCCTTCAGCCGCGCCAGGGCCTGGCGCGCCCGCTCGACTTGCACCACCAGCGCCTGTGCCTGGGGCAACAACGCGGCACCGGCCGCCGTCAGGCTCAGGCGGCGAGTGGTGCGTTGCAACAGCACCACCGAAAACTGCGCTTCCAACTGGCTGATACGTTTGGACAGCTGGCCTTTGCTGCAACCGAGCTGCTGCGCCGCCAGGGTGAAACTTCCCGCTTCGATCAGTACGGCGAACGCGGCCAGGTCATCCATCTCGCTCATGGATTGTTTCCATTTGAAAACCAAAGGTTGCCTATTAGTGCGCTTATCTGCGAAAAAAACCACCCTAAACTGATACCTCGTTCAACCCACAACGAGGATCGACATCCATGAAAATTCTATTGATCGGCGCAGGCGGCACCATCGGTTCGGCCATCGACAAAGAACTGTCGCCACGCCACGAAATCATTCGCATCGGTCGCACCAGCGGCGACTTCCAGGTGGACATCAGCGACAGCGCCTCGATTCGCAAACTGTTCGCGCAAACCGGCAAATTCGACGCACTGGTGTGCGCCGCCGGCAACGTGACCTTTGCCCCGCTCAATGAGATGACCGAAGAGAGCTTTGCCCTGGGCCTGAAAGACAAACTCATGGGCCAGGTCAACCTGTTGCTGATCGGCCGCGACTTCGCCAACGACGGCGCTTCGTTCACCTTCACCACCGGCGTACTCAGCCACGATCCGATTTACAGCGGTGCCTCGGCGGCGCTGGTCAACGGTGCACTGGACAGCTTCGTCCGGGCCGCCGCCATCGAGTTGCCGCGCGGCCTGCGTGTGAACTCGATCAGCCCCAATGTCCTCGTCGAAGCCATGGGTAAATACGCGCCGTACTTCCGTGGCTTCAAGCCGGTTCCTGCGGTGGATGTGGCATTGGCCTACGCCAAGAGTGTGGAAGGCCTGCAAACAGGTCAGACTTTTCACGTCGGCTGACCGTTCTTACTGACAGACGCGTTACTGGCGAGCGATCACGCCGCTCGCCAGTCGCTCGTACCCCAACTGTCGCAACCACTGTTGCATCGGCCGTTCGAACCATCGATGACAGATCAGGCTGGCACCGATCAGTACCGAAAAAAACAGCAGCAACGTCCAGGGTTGATAAAAGACGCTACGCCCCGGGAAGAATTTATCCGCCAGCAGCGCGGCGATAATCTGCAGTGGAAAGTGCAGCAAATAGGCGGCGTAACTGATATCGCCCAGCCACGCCAGACGCCGGGCGAGCGGCTCCAGCCATTGATGACATGCCGCAATGGCCATGATCGTCAGCGGAAACAACAGCGCAAACCTGAACAACGGCTGATCAGCGCCAAACAGCCACCATCCGCCTGCACAACCTGCTGCCAAACAAATGCCCACCCAGCGCATGGGCGCCCGTTGCAGCAGCCACGCGACCCAGACATAACCAACGCCACCGCAGAAAAAGCTGAACACGCCGAGGCTGATCTTGTACTGGCCAGGAAAGATGCAAGCCGCCACGGCGATCAACAGAAAGCTGACCAGCGTTGGAAAAGGTGAATAACGCCACAGCAGGAAAAACGCCGCGTAGAGCAGCACTTCAACAGAGATCGACCAGGCCGGGCCGTTGAATGACCAGCCTTGTTCCAGTCCCCACGCTGGGGCAAGAAAGAGGTTCAACAATCCGTGATAGAGATCATTGAACGGATAAACAAAAGCGTTTCCCGTATACCGCGTGTAGGCCATCTGTAGCAGCGCAACAGCGCCAAAGGTTGCCAGATGCAGTGGATAGATCCGGCTGAAACGCTCGATGAAAAACTGCTTTGCGCTCAGGTTTCTCCGCGCCACGGCCCGGCCGTACAACCAGAAAAAGATGAACCCGGACAAGCTGAAAAACAGCGCGACCGCATCGCCACCCTGTCGATAAAACAACGAGAACAGGCTGTAGAAAGGTTGCTGTCCGGTTTGCAGCGGCCCTGGCACTGCCCCTTGAAAAAAGAAGTGCTGCCAGTGCCAGAACACCACCGCCAGCGCCGCGATACCGCGCAGTGCATCCAATGCGTACAGCCGCTTGGGGAAAACAGACAGGTGTTGGTTCATGCCAAAATGGGCCCGTTCCTGGACAAGTGCGCCACTATGCTGCGACGCCCCCGGCAACTCAATCCCTGACACACAAGCCTTGTGGTCACAGGCTTGCCTGAGTAACGTGGCGGCACCTGTCAGGAGACCCCAAGATGCGTGTTGCCCGTTCCCTAGTCCTCGTTGCCCTGCTTCCGCTGTTCGCCGCTTGCCAGTTGTTCGAGGGGGAACGGCAGAGCGCCTCCCATGTCGGCCAGACACGCATGCAAGGCCAGTTGACCGCAGCGGACGGCAAACTGCTGTTCCAGCCGTGCAGCCAGGCGAATCGCTACGTGGTCAACGACACGGGCGGTACCAGTGTCCTGCAGCAGGCCGCCAGCCTGGCGGACAAACAGGGCAAGCTGTTTGCCGACGTGCGCGGACGGGTTGTGCCCGGCAGCGGTGGTGACGGCCAGCTCGATCTGCAGCAGTTGTACCGCGTCGAGCGTTCGGGCACGGCGTGCGATGATCCGAACTTCAAACAGCTGATTCTGCGCGCCGCCGGCCATACCCCGCAGTGGAGCGTGAGAGTCAGCGGCAAAGGCATGGTCATCGACCGCGCCGGCCAGCCGCCACTGGCCGTGCCCTACGTCGAGGAGCAACTGGGCGATGGCCGCTTCAACCTCAGCACCGAAGCCAACAACCAGCACATCGAACTCTGGGTTGCACCGCAACGTTGCGTCGACAGCAGCACCGGCAGCATCCAGCACATGAGCGCCGAGCTGCGAATTGACGGCCAGGTGCAGCGCGGATGCGGTTATTTCGGCGGATCGCGCGACGACTGATTCGACGAGAGGCGGTTTTTGCCTCACTGGACGCAGCCTTTGGGGCTTATAATCGCGGGCTTCAAACGCCCTGGCGCAGTTGTGCGCCCCGCGAACCGGATCCCGCCATGTTACGAATCACCGAACTCAAGTTGCCGATCGACCACCCTGATGAAGACCTGCGCCCTGCCATCGTGCAGCGCTTGGGGCTTGCCAGCGATGACCTGCTCGATTTCACCTTGTTCAAGCGCAGCTACGATGCGCGTAAAAAGTCCTCCGAACTGTGCTTCATCTACACCATCGACCTCGAAGTTCGCGACGAGGCGGCGGTGCTGCACAAGTTCGCCGACGACCGTAACGTCAACGTGGCGCCGGATGTCAGCTACAAAGCGCCAGGCCAGGCACCGGCCGACCTGAGTGCGCGCCCGATCGTCGTCGGCTTCGGACCGTGCGGGATTTTCGCCGGGCTGCTGCTGGCGCAAATGGGCTTCAAGCCGATCATCCTCGAACGCGGCACCGAAGTACGCCAGCGCACCAAGGACACCTGGGGCCTGTGGCGCAAAAGCGTGCTCAACCCCGAATCCAACGTGCAATTTGGTGAAGGCGGCGCGGGGACATTCTCCGACGGCAAGCTGTACAGCCAGATCAAGGACCCGAAGTTTCTCGGTCGCAAGGTCCTGCACGAATTCGTCAAGGCCGGCGCGCCGGAAGAAATCCTCTACGTCAGCAAACCGCACATCGGTACGTTCCGTCTGACCGGTGTAGTGGAAAACATGCGTGAGCAGATTCGCGCCCTGGGCGGCGAAGTGCGCTTCCAGCAGCGTGTCACCGACGTGTTGATCGATGACGGCCAACTGGTCGGCGTCGAACTCGACGGCGGCGAGCAGATCCACTCCCGGCACGTGATCCTGGCCCTCGGCCACAGTGCCCGCGATACATTCCGCATGCTCCACGGCCGTGGCGTGTACATGGAAGCCAAGCCATTCTCGGTGGGTTTCCGCATCGAGCACCCGCAGTCGCTGATCGACCGCGCGCGCCTGGGCAAGTACGCCGGCCACCCGAAACTGGGCGCCGCCGACTACAAGCTGGTGCACCACGCCAAGAACGGCCGTTCGGTCTACAGCTTCTGCATGTGCCCGGGCGGCACCGTGGTAGCGGCGACCTCCGAGCCGAACCGCGTCGTGACCAATGGCATGAGCCAGTACTCGCGTAACGAGCGCAATGCCAACTCCGGTATCGTCGTCGGCATCACCCCGGAAGTCGATTATCCGGGCGGCCCGCTGGCCGGTATCGAGCTGCAGGAGCGCCTGGAATCCCACGCCTTTGTGCTGGGCGGCAGCAACTACGAAGCCCCGGCGCAACTGGTCGGCGATTTTATCGCGGGCAAAGCGTCCACCGAATTGGGCAGCGTCGAACCGTCCTACAAGCCGGGCGTAGCCCTGGGTGATCTGGCGCTGGCACTGCCGGCGTTCGCCATCGAAGCGATTCGCGAAGCCTTGCCGGCGTTCGAAAAGCAGATTCGCGGTTACTCGCTGCACGATGCGGTGTTGACCGGGATCGAGACGCGAACCTCGTCGCCACTGCGCATTACCCGCAACGAGTCGATGCAGAGCCTGAACGTGAAAGGCCTGTTCCCGGCCGGTGAAGGTGCCGGGTATGCGGGCGGGATTCTGTCGGCGGGTGTCGACGGGATTCGCATTGCTGAAGCGGTGGCCCGGGACATACTCGGTCTAGAGGCTTGATACCCGATCATTGAAGTGACACAAATCCCTGTGGGAGCGAGCCTGCTCGCGAAAGCGGTATCAAATTCAACACGAATGTTGACTGATAGACCGCCTTCGCGAGCAGGCTCGCTCCCACAGTGGCATTCAGCGCCTTATGAATTTCAGATATTGGCGCGCAGCACCGAGGCCGGCAATGGCTCACCGCGTTCCACCGTCGCCGCCACCGCAGCCATCAAGCCACTCAACTCATACCCCTGGGCCTTGAGCCAATCCTGATCGTAGTACGTCGTGGCATAGCGCTCGCCGCCGTCACACAGAATCGCCACCATAGACCCCTTCTCCCCCGCCGCCTTCATCTGCTGGGCGGCCATCAGTGCGCCGATCAGGTTGGTCCCGCTCGACCCGCCCACATGGCGCCCCAGGCGCTCTGCCAGGTAGTGCATGGCCGCCAGTGACAAGGCGTCCGGCACCTTGACCATCGCGTCGATCACCTTGGGCAGAAACGACGCCTCCACACGCGGCCGGCCGATGCCTTCGATGCGCGAGCCGTGGTCCAGGCGCAGGCTGGCATCGCCCGTCTGGTAGTAGTCAAAGAACACCGAACGCTCGGCATCGGCACACAGCACGCGGGTGCAATGCTGGCGATAACGCACGTATCGGCCCAGGGTAGCCGTGGTGCCACCGGTTCCGGGGCTGGAAATCAGCCAGCTGGGCTCGGGATGCTGCTCGAAACGCATCTGATGAAAGATCGACTCGGCAATGTTGTTGTTCGCCCGCCAGTCGGTGGCGCGTTCGGCGTAGGTGAACTGGTCGATGAAGTGCCCGTCGTGTTCGCGCGCCAGGCGCTCGGACTCGGCGTAGATCTGGGTCGGGTCGTCCACCAGGTGGCTTTGGCCACCGTAGAAGGCAATTTGCGCGATCTTTTCCCTGGACGTGGTCGCCGGCATCACCGCAATGAAGGGCAAGCCCAGCATCCGCGCGAAGTACGCTTCGGAAATCGCCGTCGAACCGCTGGACGCTTCAATGACCGGCGCACCGGGTTTGAGCCAGCCGTTACACAGCGCATACAGGAACAGCGAGCGGGCCAGGCGGTGCTTGAGGCTGCCCGTGGGATGGCTGGATTCATCCTTGAAATACAACTCGATGCCTGGAAAACCCGGTAGCGGCAAGGGGATCAAGTGGGTGTCGGCACTGCGCTGGAAATCGGCTTCGATGATCCGGATCGCTTCGCGGGACCACTGTCGGTTGTCGCTCATGATGGTTTTCTCGTTGAATCAGGCAGGAGTCGGCCTTTTGGCAAGGCGCATACATGCAGCTTAGGAAAAATCCTGCATCCGTCACAGATACAGCTGAGGTCCAATACGCCAGACAACTGCTAGGCTCAGGTCCTTGTCCGCAGGCGGGTCTGTAACGGCATATAACAAAAAAGAATATAACTTTTGTTTTAACAACTAACCGTACTTGTTAGGGTGTAACACCTTTTGAATTCACGGATGGAGAGCGACCTTGCCTCTGCGTAGCACTTTCACGCGTTTCTTTCAGTTGGAAGCTGCCAGCGGTCTGCTATTGATAGCCGCTGCCGTTCTGGCCCTGATCATCAACAACTCGCCGCTGTCGTGGCTGTACAACGGCCTGCTGGACACCCCCGTGGTGGCCCAGATCGGCGCGCTGAAAATCGCCAAACCCTTGCTGCTGTGGATCAACGACGGCCTGATGGCGCTGTTCTTCCTGCTGATCGGCCTGGAAGTGAAGCGCGAAGTCCTCGACGGCCAGTTGTCCAGACCGTCGCAAATCGTCCTGCCCGGCGCGGCGGCGATTGGCGGCATGGTCGTGCCGGCACTGATCTACTGGTACCTCAATCGCGACACGCCACCGGCCCTCAACGGCTGGGCAATCCCGACCGCTACCGACATCGCCTTCGCCCTTGGCGTGCTGGCGTTGCTGGGCAAACGCGTTCCGGTTTCACTGAAACTGTTCCTGATGACCCTGGCGATCATCGACGACCTCGGCGCGATCATCATCATTGCGATCTTCTATTCCGGCGCCCTGTCGACCCTGTCCCTGGCACTGGCCGCGGCCTGTATCGCGGCGCTGATCGGGATGAACCGGCTCGGCGTGGTCAAGCTCGGGCCGTACATGATCATTGGCTTGATCCTCTGGGTCTGCGTGCTCAAGAGCGGTGTCCATGCCACCCTCGCCGGTGTGACCCTGGCCTTCTGCATTCCGCTGCGCACGAAAAATGCCGAGCCGTCGCCGCTGCTGACCCTGGAACACGCCCTGCACCCGTGGGTCGCCTACGGCATCCTGCCGCTGTTCGCCTTCGCCAATGCCGGCCTGTCCCTGAGCGGCGTCACCGTCGAAAGCTTCACTCACCATGTGCCCATGGGTATCGCCATCGGGCTGCTGCTGGGCAAGACCGTCGGTGTCTTTGGCCTGACCTGGCTGGCCGTGAAAACCGGTATCGCCGCCCTGCCCCAAGGCGCCAATTGGGGTCAGGTGCTGGGCGTGGCGATTCTCTGTGGCATTGGTTTCACGATGAGCCTGTTTGTCGGCTCGCTGGCCTTTGAGCCGGGCGTGAGTGATTTCGCCGGGATGGACCGCATGGGGATCCTGACCGGTTCGATACTGGCCGCGTTGATCGGTTATGCGGTGACAGCGATAGCGAGCCGCAAGAACACCGCGCTGGCCTCCTGATAAACAGCGATTACACCTGGCACCAGCCGAGACGCTCCACAGCTGAAAAACAAAAAACCCGATCAGTCACCTGATCGGGTTTTTTGTTTATCCGGTGTTTGCGCTTAGTGCGAAACGCGGCTGGTGCCGTTCACACTGGCGATGCGCACACGCTCGCCAACACGGAACACTTCGTTCGGTTGAACTTCCTGAACGTAGGCGCGCATGCTGCCATCGTCTTCGCGCACGGTGATTTCCACGCCCTGGGTGCGGGTCAGGCCTTCTTCGGCAGCCGAACCGAGCAGACCGCCAGCCACAGCACCGATGACTGCAGCAACGACGCTGCCCTTGCCGCCACCGATGGAGCTGCCGCCAACGCCGCCAACCACTGCGCCCGCGGCGCCGCCGATCGGGGTTTTGGTGCCTTCGATTTTTACCGGACGCAATGCTTCGATGGTACCCATGCGAACGGTCTGCACTCGACGCGCCTCGTCACGGGAGTAGGAGTCACCGGTCAGGCTCGACTGGCAGCCCGTGAGTAACATCGCCATCGTGGAAAAGGAAGCAACCAGCAGAACAGACTTACGCATAGCATCAACTCCAAAGAAACATATGTTCATTAAACCCGGCGGCTTGACGCCTGTCACGACACCGCCCGGGTAAAATTGCTTTGATTCAGGCCCCGTTAAGGCACCTCCACGAACTCACACAGTAGCGGCAAAATCGGAAAATCGCCCCACTGACCAAGGATTTTCATGGATTACTTTATCATCGTCGTCACGACTGTTGCCGGTTTGTACTTCCATTGGTGGCTGTACGTGCGGATCAAACGCTGGATGGATCGTGACCTGGCACTGTCGCTGGCCGGCAAGGACGAACAGAAAAAAGCCTTCATGCTCGAACGGTTGGCGAGTGCCCGGGCGCAGAAGATCAGGCGTCGAGACCTGCCGAAGTGGCTGGAGGCCGCTGCGGCAAGTTATCCCGACCGGTAGGGCCGCTCAGGGTGCCAGGCGTTCAAGAACCCAGTCGGCGCCCTGCTGGCGGTAGTTGAGGCGGTCGTGCAGGCGGCTTGGACGGCCCTGCCAGAATTCGATGCGCTCCGGCAGCAGGCGATAGCCGCCCCAGTGTTCCGGGCAATGTGGCTGGGTGTCGCTGAAACGTTGCTCGGTGTCCTTTAGCAGCGCTTCGAGCTCGCCACGATCGGCGATCACGCGGCTCTGCGGCGATGCCCAGGCCCCCAGGCGACTGCCCAGCGGACGGACCTGGTAATAGGCATCGGACTCTTCAGGCGTCACCTTCACCACTTGCCCTTCGATGCGCACCTGGCGCTCCAGCGCTGGCCAGAAAAACGTCATGGCCGCGAACGGATTCGCGGCCAGTTGCTGGCCCTTGGCGCTGTCGTAGTTGGTGAAAAAGGTGAAGCCCTGCTCGTCCAGGCCCTTGAGCAACAGAATGCGACAATGCGGCCGGCCGTCCTGGTCGACGGTGGCCAGGGTCATGGCGTTGGCTTCCACCGGCGCCTGTTCGGTTTTCACCGCGTCGGCAAACCACTGGTGGAACAACGCAAACGGCTCGGCCGGGGCTTGCGCCTCGTTCAGGCCATCACGGGTGTAGTCACGACGCATATCTGCCAGGCCCTGGGTCATGGCGCATTCCTTCTGGTTAACGAATCACTGCTTTGCAGTATCGGTGTTGGCGACCTTCTTGTCTGCCGCAGAGGCTTTGGCTGGCGTGGTTTTCTTCGCCGGCGTTGCAGTTTTCGCCGGTGCTTTCTTGGCCGGAGCTTTTTTCGCCGGGGCTTTTTTCATTGCTGGAACAGCCGCCTTTTTAGACGCAGGGGCCGGTGTCACAGGCTTGGCGGCCGGCTTGACGTCAGCAGCAGCGACCATGCTCACAGGCGCTGGTGCCGGCATGTTGTATTTGCTCAGCAGCGCGACCATGGTGTTTTGCGGGGTCACCAGCAGTTCCACGCGGCGGTTCAACGCACGCCCTTGCACGCTGTCGTTGGCGGCACGCGGCGCATCGCCGCCCAGGCCACGCAGCATCAAGCGATCACGCTGCAAGCCACTGAGACGGAAAATCGCCGCAACGGCCTGGGCACGCTCTTGGCTCAGCTTGACGTTGGCCGGCGCAGAGCCGGACGTATCGCTGTGGCCGAGGATCAGGACAGCGGTCTTCGGATCGGCTTCAAGGATTTTGGCAACACGGGTAAACGGACCGAGTGTGACCGGCAGCAGCATGGCCGGACGATCAGGGTTGAACGAGCCTTCGACCGGTGCAGTCACCACCAGCACGTTTTCACGACGCTCGAGTTGCAGGTTGCTGTCCTTGACCGCCTCGCGCAGACGCGGTTCGTAGTCGTCCAGCCAGGCCTGGGTGACTTTCGGGTCAGGCATCGGTACAGCCTTGGTGGCGCTCTGCTCGCTACCGCCGAACGGCCACCACCACTTGCTGCCGCTATCGGTTCCGGCCTTGGCGACTGCAACGGGTTTGACTTCAGGTTTCAGCTCCGGCTTGGCCGCAGGCTTGCCTGTGCTGTCGTCGGAACCGAACGGCCAGTACCAGTGGCTGGCGCTTTCAGTCTTGGCGACCGGTGCTGTCGCGTCTTTCTGTGGAGTCTGTGCGCAACCGGTAATAGCAAAGCACAGGGCCAAGGCGAGGGTTTTATTGGATGACATTGGATATCCACAAAAATGAAGTCAAAAAATCAGGCCACATCGGCCCGTACAAGCAGACGCTTTGAAACTGAAAAGACTTTTGGGTTCCAGTTCCGGAACCCGATAGCGGCTTTTACAGACAAGTGGCCAGAACCCGCACCAGCTTTTGCGCGCGCGGGTCCATCAAGACGTACGGCCCCAGGGTATTTGTCACAAATCCGAAGGCCACGTCGTACTCCGGATCGGCAAAACCGATGGAGCCGCCGGCACCCGGATGACCAAACGCCCGCGGGCCAAGGCCGAAGGTGGCATTGGCAACGTCCGGTTGATCGAGCATGCAACCCAGGCCGAAACGGGTCCGGGTCAGTAAAGTCTTGTCCTCGCCGAGGCTGTGCTCACGGGTCAATTCATCGAGCATTTCGCTTTCCAGCAGGCTGCCGTCGAGCAGGCCGGTGTAGAACCCGGCCAGGCTGCGGGCATTGCCATGGCCATTGGCGGCCGGTTGCTGCATGCGTCGCCATTCGGGCTTGTTGGTGCTGGTCATGATCGACGGCGGGTTGGTGAACGCCCGGGTCGTCATGGCCGTAGGCTCACGCATGGTCACTTGCAACAGGCGCTGGGCAGCGGCATCGCCGACGTTGCCCTTGCCCCGCGCAATATGGGCCACGCGATGGAACTCTTCATCGGCCAGGCCAACATGGAAGTCCAGGCCCAACGGTTTGGCGACCCGCGCGACAATGGATTCACCCGGCCCACGACCGTCGGCTCGGCGCAGCAATTCGCCAACCAGCCAGCCATAGGTGATCGCCGCGTAACCGTGGCCTTCGCCCGGCGTCCACCACGGCGCTTCGGCGGCCAGGGCGTCGACCATGGTTTGCCAGTCATAAAGGGCTTCGGGGGCCAGCAATTCGCGCAATGCCGGAAGACCGGCCTGGTGACAAAGCAGTTGGCGAAGGGTGACAGACGCTTTGCCGGCAGCGGCAAATTCGGGCCAGTAGCGTGCAACCGGAGCATCCAGTTGCAGCTTGCCTTCGGCCACCAATTGCAGCGCGGTAACGGCGGTAAAGGTCTTGGTGCAGGAGAACAGGTTGGCGATGGTATCGCTGTGCCAGGCCTCGGCCCCGTCCTTGTCGGCAGTGCCGGCCCAGAGGTCGAGGACGGTTTCGCCACCGACCTGAATGCACAACGCCGCGCCACGCTCCTGGGGATCGTCGAACAACGCCGCGAACGCCTCACGCACCGCCTCGAACTTAAGCTCGTAATGACCCTGAATCTGCACCCGCAACTCCCCGGATTAACGCTTTACAAAGTGGCGGGCATTGTTCCAGCCCTTGAGGGTTTTGGGAACAGGGTTGGGCCGGGCGGTTGTGGCGAGGGGACTTGCCCCCTCGCCACAGAGTTTCAGCGATTAATGGCCTTTCCCGGAGTGCCCACCAGCGCCCTTCCCCGGCCCCTTGCCGGCCTCGGCCTTGCGACCGCCCTCGGCATCGTGGCTGGCCTTGTCGGCGGCGGCCGCAGCCTTCTCGGCCTCCTTGCCCAGTTGCTCGACCGTCGCCAGGTTGCTCTTGCGCACACTGTCGACAAAGCCCTGGAACGGCAGATCCGTGATGCCCACCAGCCCGAAGTGACCGTTTTCACCGTCAAGCAGGCGCCCGGTGACCGGTTGATCGAGGTACTGGAACCAATGCACGCCCACAATCGACGGCTCGTTCAAGGCCTGCTTGAGGAAGTTGGCATACGCCGCACCACGCTCCTCTTCCTTGGCCAATGGCGTAACGCCGCCCCAGAACGGGCCACGATCAGTCGAGCCGAAATTGAACTCGGTAACCAGCACCGGTTTGTCGAGGCTGCGCAGCCTGGCGAAGTCATAGCCATCCTGAGGTTGCAGGGTGTACATGTTGAAGCTCAACACGTCGCAATACTGGGCGCAGGACTCCACGGCTTCCGGCGTGCTGATGGCGAAACGGCCGCCGAGCAGCAACTGGTTGGGCGCGTGCCACTTGAGTGAGTCGGAGATGGTCTTGAAGTAAGTGTCGGCAAAGACCTTCTGGAAGTATTTGAAGTCGGCTTCGATTTCCGGGTGTTCGGCGCTCGGGAGCGGCGGCACGAATCCCGGATCTTCCATCAGTTCCCAGGCCGGCAGATCAATGCCCCAGGCTTTCGACAGGCCATCCTGATTGCGGTACTTGTCGCGCAGTTGCTTGAGGAATGCACGCTTGGCCGGCACATCGGTGGTCATTTTCAAGGTGCCGTAGGCCAGGGCATAACGGGCTTTCGGGTCATCGCCGGGACCGGCCCAGGCCAATTCATTGTCCGCGTAGTAACCGATCAGCCATGGATCGTCTCGATGGTCGCGAGCGGCAATCGCCACGGCGCGTTCGGTGGCCATGGCGAAACGTGGGTCGAACGGGTCCGGCATGCCGCCCCACCAGTCGGTGCCGGTGCTGATACTGGCGTAGTCGCCGACAATCGACAGCGGCAAGGTGTACGGCACGCGATCAGCGTTACCCAGTACCGGCGCGCTCCAGTTGCCGAGGGTGTTGAAACCCCAGGCCTGCAAGCGATCAAGGGTGTGGCCGGCCCAGCGCTGCTCGTCGAACTTCGCTTTGCACGGTTCGACAGCTTTTGCTTGCGTCGTTTCGGACTTGGCCGCCTCGGCGACGCCAGCTTTGGTTTCGCTGCCCTGGCCGCATGGATCGCCATACAGGCGCTGCAGGTTGGCAGCGTAGAAGTCGTACCAGCGACCGGCATTGTAGCCGCGTCCTTGATCGGCCCCGTT
The DNA here is from genome assembly GCF_050432945.1 of Pseudomonas sp. 18173. NCBI lineage: Bacteria > Pseudomonadati > Pseudomonadota > Gammaproteobacteria > Pseudomonadales > Pseudomonadaceae > Pseudomonas > Pseudomonas sp. 18173. The sequence continues at coordinate 26,247 of NZ_JBKFTN010000007.1, read as the reverse complement.
GCCGCCACGGTTGTCGCCTTCTCCATAGTGGCTGGCCAGCGCCTCGTCAGCCTTGGGCAGGGATTCGAACATCCACTCGCGGCCGGCCACATAGGTCTGGTTGACATCCGGGGCCACGGTATTGACCCCGAGGGAATAGAACGGGTGGCCTTCAGGCGTCACCAGATACCAGCGACCGTCGCGCTTCTCTGTGCGGAAAAAGCCGCTGGCCTTGAAGGATGGGCCTTTGGTCAAACCACCGAACTTGTCCAGGGAGGACTTTTCGCGCTCGGCCAGCCAGGTTTTCAGTTGTTGCTGTTCCTTGCTGGCGGCGCCTTTGAGTTGTTCGTCGCTGCTGATTTTTTCCGGCCATTTGCCCCGGGTCGACTGGCCGTAAGCATCCACCAACCCGCCATACACGGCCTGGGTGACCGACTCACCGTCCTGCACGCCAAAGCGCTCCAGCAGGATGCTCTGCGCGGCTTTCGGCTGGTCCATCGACAAGCTCACCGACACCACTTCCTTGCGATCCAGCTCACCGGCGCTACTGGCCAGCAGCACACGCTGGCCGTCGACAGTCATCGGCATCGGCGGGCCAGCCTTCATGCCCTGACTCAACGGGGATGTCGCTTGCAGTGGCACCAACAGTGTTTGCGCCGGCCCCGCCGGCAGATCGACGCGGCTGACCAGGGTCTTGCCGTCGTTGCTCTGGATGGTCACGTACAGGGTCAACGCCCAGTTCATCGCACTCTGGATCCGCAGGCTCATGACGCCCGACTGCGACCAGTCCCAGGCGCCGGTTTGCGGGGTCAGGCGCAATGTCGGCCGTGCGACCGGGTTGAACGTCACCCGGCGCAGCACTTCGCCCTCGGGGGTCTGCTCGGCGTTGGACTGCGGCAGGTCGGCATCCTGAGTCGCCACCTGGACCACGTCGGCGGGGCGCACAAAGTTGAACAGCGTCTGCTGGCCGGCGGGAGCGGCCAGCAAAGGTGTTGCGAACAGCAGGGCAAAAACGGCAGGCAACGAACGGCAAATCATGAGAACGAAATTCTCCCTAACGACCTTCAATGGGCCAGTGGAAAAGCGATGGCAGAGAGATAGACAACGCGGCGGGCAAAACTGCCCACCGGTGCGTCAGGAAATTTCTCGACGGAACGGCGGCAACGCATTGAGGATGGCTTTGCCATAGCGCTGGGTCACCAGGCGCCGGTCGAGCAAGGTGATAGTGCCGCGGTCTTCTTCGGTACGCAGCAAGCGACCACAGGCCTGGACCAGCTTCAGCGAAGCGTCCGGTACGGAGATTTCCATGAACGGATTGCCGCCCCGGGCCTCGATCCATTCGGACAAGGCGGCTTCGACTGGATCATCGGGTACCGAGAAAGGAATCTTGGCAATGACCACGTGCTCGCAATAGGCACCGGGCAAGTCGACCCCTTCGGCGAAGCTCGCCAGGCCGAACAACACGCTGGAATCGCCGCCATCGACTCGCGCCTTGTGCTTGTTCAGGGTTTCCTGCTTCGACAGGTTGCCCTGGATGAACACTTGCTTGCGCCAGTCACGGTCGAGGCCATCGAACACGTCCTGCATCTGTTTACGCGAGGAAAACAGAACCAGCGTGCCCCGCGAGCCTTCAACCAGCTCGGGCAGGTCACGAATGATCGCGGCGGTATGCGCCGCTGCATCACGGGGGTCGGCATTCAGGTTCGGCACCCGCAACACACCGGCGTCGGCATGATGGAACGGGCTTGGCACCACCGCCGTCACGGCTTTTTTCGGCAGGCCGGCGCGCATGCGGAAGCGGTCGAAGGTGCCGAGAGCGGTCAGGGTTGCCGAGGTCACCAGACAGCCATAGGCCACGTTCCACAAATTGCGCCGGAGCATTTCCGCCGCGAGGATGGGACTTGCGTTGACTTCGATGTCAAACAGCGAACCACTTTCGGCCAGGGTCAACCAGCGGGCCATGGGCGGGTTGTCTTCCGGGTCTTCGACGGTGAAGGCGGTCCACAGCTCCCAGTTGCCGGAGGAGCGCGACAACAGGCTGCCGAACAGTGGATACCATTCTTCGGCCTGATTGCTGGCAATGCCGATGTTGACCTCGCCGTCCATGCCTTCCTTGAGCAGGTCGGTCAGGCGGGTAAACAAATCGGTCAGCCGTGCAAAGCCTTTCTTCAGCTCGATGCCCATTTCACGCATGTGCTCGGGAATCACCCCGCCGACGAATCGATGACGCGGGCGTTCGCGGCCTTCCACGTCTTCGCCGGGTTTGAAATCGGCAATCTGCTCGCACGCGGTGAACATGAACTGCTGCTGGGTCTTGATCTCACGGGCCAGCTCCGGCACCTGCTCGATCAACTTGCCCAGGTCGCCCGGCAGCGGATGCTGGGCCAGCAGTTTGGTGAAGTTCTTGGCCGTGGTTTCGAGCCAGTCGGCGGTGGAGCGCAGGCGCGTGTAATGGGCGAAATGGCCGATGGCCTTGTCCGGCAGGTGATGGCCTTCGTCGAACACGTAGATGGTGTCACGCGGGTCCGGCAGCACGGCGCCGCCGCCCAGGGCCAGGTCGGCCAGGACCATGTCGTGGTTGGTGACGATCACATCGACCTTGCCCATGCCTTCGCGGGCCTTGTAGAAAGCGCACTGGCCGAAGTTCGGGCAATGACGGTTGGTGCACTGGCTGTGATCGGTGGTCAGGCGCGCCCAGTCGGCGTCTTCCAGGGCGGTTGACCAACTGTCGCGGTCGCCGTCCCACTTATTGCCGGCGAGTTTTTCGATCATGCTGGTGAACAGCTTCTGACTGGCCTCGTCGACCTCGATCTTGAAACCTTCTTCTTCGAACAACTGTGCGGTGGCGGTCTGCGCGTGACCTTCCTGGAGCAACATGTCGAGCTTGGACAGGCACATGTAGCGCCCGCGCCCCTTGGCCAGGGCGAAACTGAAGTTCAGCCCGCTGTTGCGCATCAGGTCGGGCAGGTCCTTGTAGACGATCTGCTCCTGCAGGGCGACGGTGGCCGTGGCGATCACCAGGCGCTTGCCGGCGGCCTTCGCCGTGGGAATCGCCGCCAGGCTGTAGGCCACGGTCTTGCCGGTACCGGTGCCGGCTTCCACCGCGACTATCGCGGGGTCGCCACTGCGCCGGCCTTCGTCGTCGGTGTCGATGTCACCCAGGACCTTGGCGACTTCAGCGATCATCAGGCGTTGGCCGTAGCGCGGCTTGAGGCTCTTGGCTTCGAGAAAACGCGAGTAGGCGCCCTGGATCGTGGTTTTGAGTTCAGTGCTGATCATGGATTGTCGGGCGCAAAAAACGCTGGATAAATTTTCAGTAGTTCGGTTCGGCCGCTATCATACCCCGCTAATGAATCCCGCGCAGAACGGAGTAACCCAATGACACCTTTTAGCCTCATTTATAGCCTGCATGTGCTGGCGGCCCTGGTCTGGGTTGGCGGCATGTTTTTCGCCTGGATGATCCTGCGTCCCGCAGCGGTCAAGGCACTTGAAGGCCCTGCCCGGCTGAAGTTGTGGGTAGAAGTGTTTCAAGGTTTTTTCCGCTGGGTCTGGGTGGCGGTGGTGCTGTTGCCGGTCAGCGGTGTGGTCATGCTGAATCTGCACTTCACCGGTTTTGAAAACGCGCCGCGCTATGTGCAGGTGATGATGGGCTTGTATGTGGTGATGACTGCGCTGTTTATCAGGATTCAGGCGCTGATGTTGCCGGAACTGCGCACCGCCGTGGACGCACAGGATTGGCCGGCGGGGGCGGCGGTGCTGGGGCGGATTCGCCGCTTGGTGGGGATCAATCTGCTGGTGGGGTTGGCCGTGGTGGTGATTGCGTCGGTTCGGCCGATGTTCTAAAAGCATCGCGATCAAAGTATTTGGGGCCGCTTCGCGGCCCAACGGGGGCAAGCCCCCTCACCACAGAGTTCTCGGTGTTTCTTATAACCGCTGAACCGTCACCGAACCGGCCGCGCCTTCAGGTCCCGGCTGCCCGTCGGCGCCAGGTTTACCGCTCTTGCCACCATCGGCCTTGTAGATCAGGCAACCCTTGGCCTTGCCCCCCGCACCCGGCTTGCCGCCCGGGCCGGCCAGGCCACCGGCACCGCCAGCCACCTGAACCTTGATCCGGTCTGCCGGGAAGTCGTGCGGCACGGCCAGCTTGACCAGCGCTCCTGGCGCGCCCGGCTGACCATTGCTGCCATCACTGCCATCGGCACCGCGACCGGCCTGACCCCAGGTGCACCCCGGCTCCTGGCCGTTAGCCCCATCGAGACCGACAAACCCCGGTGCGCCCGCGCCACCACGGGCATCAACGATCAATTGCGGTGCGTTCAGTGCCTTGATCTGCAAATCAAGATTGCGTCCGGATCGAGCGGCCTTCTGATAGGTCCCGGGTGCGCCACGGGCGGTGATCTGGCTGCCTTCGGACAAATCGGCGCGATGGACCTTCAGCGCCAGCGCCTGTTCCGCCGGCACGATGGCGATGCGCGCTTCACGCCCCAGATGCAACTCACCCACGGTGACTTCAGTGACATTGGAGGGAATCAGCAAGGTGCCGTAATCGGCCACTTCCAGGCGTTCCAGTTGCAGGGTGCTGGCGGTGTTGGGCAAGCGCATCAGCGAGTTGGGTTCGACACTCACTACCTGCGCGCAGGCCAATGGGCTGATGAGTGTGGCGAGCAGGCAGAGTTTACGCATGGGAAGCCTTCGAAGCGGTGGGGGCAGGAATGGTTTGCAGGTGGAATACGCCGAAAATGAGGATTTTCAGGCGGTCAAGCCAGGGATGGGCGCGACCCCGCAGGCTGCGATAGCACAGCAACGCTTCCAGTAGATGGATGAACCCCAACAGGCCGCCGGCCAGATTGACCAACGGGTGCAGCGGAAAGACGAACGGCATGAGCAGATTGACCAGCACCACCGACCAGAACAGCAGGGTCAACAAGCGCCCCAGCCCCCATAACACTTTCATACGCTCCCCCGATGAGAATTATTGTTTGGGCGCACAGTAACGGCTTCCACGCGGGATAAGCCAGAGGGCAACGGAAAATTCTTCATGAAGGCCGCCGAACGGCCGTCGCAGCGTTCACAACAGTCGCTCGACGGCTCTATCTCTTGGTTTAGCGGTTGATATGCAGTTCCACGCGACGATTTTTCGCACGCCCTGCTTCCGTTTCGTTGTCGGCAATCGGCTGGCTCTCGCCCCTGCCTTCGCTGGTGACTTTGTTCGGCGCCACCCCCTGGCTCAGCAGGTATTCCGCCACACTGCTGGCGCGGCGCTCCGACAAGGCCTGGTTATAAGCATCCGCACCGACGCTGTCGGTATGGCCGACCACCTTGATGCTGACCACATTGGCATCTTCGAACTTGCTCATCAACGCATCCAGTTGACTCTTGGCCGTGGGGGTCAGGTCGGATTGATTGAAGGCAAACAGCACGTCATCGCTCAGGGTGATGACTTCGGATTGCGCAGGCTCGGGTTTGACGCTGGCCGCCGGATACTGCGGCATCGGGCAACCGTGATGGTCGACCGGGGTATTGGCGGGGGTGTCAGGGCAGCGATCGCGTCGGTCGAAAACGCCGTCGCCGTCTTCGTCGCCATCCTGGGCATAGCAGATCAAGCCGCCAGACAAGATACCCAGCGCTGCTCCACCCGCGGCCCAACCTCCGCTCTCGATGGCGCCCAGACCACCACCGACCAGGCCGCCGATGAGGCTGCAAATTGGCCAGTTCTGTTGATTGAGAGGGGCAGTGCCATCGCTGTGGGTCGCGCAGCCGGTCAAGAGGCTGCCAAGTAGCAGAACCGGCAAGACGGTCCTTGTGAGAACGATCATGTTGAAAGCTCCTGTGTCACCGGCCAATACCGGTTACACAGGAGTAAAGACCCGCATCCGCGACTGCACAAGGCGCGGATGCGAGGGGGCTTAACGCTCGATCTTGATTTCCGTACGACGGTTCTGTGCACGACCGTCAGCGGTTTTATTGTCAGCAACCGGCTGGCTTTCACCGGCACCGACAACCGACACGAAGTTGCTGCGAGGCACGCCTTGCGAGATGAGGTATTCAACCACCGAGTGGGCGCGTTTATCCGACAGTTTCTGGTTGTAGGTGTCGCTGCCCACGCTATCGGTATGACCGGTGACGGTCAGTTTGGCAGTCGGGGCTTCGGCTTTCAGGCGAGTGGCAATCTTGTCGAGTACCTGTTTGTCGGACGAGGTAAGCGTGGCCTTGTCAAACTGGAAGTGAACATCGCGGATGACGATGGTTTCTTCCTTGACCACAACCGCTTCTTCGACCACAGGCGCCGGTGCTGGTGGGCAACCGTTGGCATCGACCTGAACGCCTTTTGGCGTGCCAGGGCACTTGTCACGGCTATCCGGCACACCATCGCCGTCTTCGTCGCCATCACCATGAACCCAGCAATAAGCCGCTGCCGTACCGCCGACGAGCAGAGCACCATACCCTGCCCATGCCGAACTTTCGGTCGCACCGAGGCCCGCACCCACGACACCACCAACCGCCGCACAGGTCGGCCAATCGGTTTTTTGCAAACCTGCGCAACCAGTCAAGACACTGGTTAGCAGAACCAAGGGTAATGCTGTCCGAACTATGCTCATCTAGTTTTCTCCTGAAGGATCGGCTTAGAACCGATTCAGGTAGTAAAGACCCGAGTTTTAAACTCCGCCAGCAATAGGCCATGCTGTTTATTCACGCATTGGCGACAGGTTGGCGCTTTTGTCGCCAGGCCGCTCTAGGCCTCAACGTTCGGGCAGGCTAGTCTTGGCAGATCTGATTGAGGATCTTCGATGACTGCAGGTATTTCTTCACGCACGCCACAACAGGCACTGGCCGCTTTACTTGACCGATATGCCCCCGCGCGCCTGTTGTTGATCGGCGCCAGCGAGTTCCCGGCACTGGAAGCGTTCAAACTCGCGCACCCGGACAGCAGCGTCGCGTTCGCTGCCCCCGGGCCATTGCCTGCCGAGTTGGCAGCCCGCCGATTTGACCTGGCCCTGGCGGTCGATTGCCTGGAGCATCTGCCCAAGCGCGACGGCCTGAACCTGCTGGGCGGCATCCGCAATCTCAACGCCAGCCGCATCGCCGTGCTGGCAGACCTGCCGGCCTGCGGCTGGCAGGAAACCGACTTTTTCTCCCTGGCCCTGCAAGCCAGTGAACGCTTTCAACGGGACGAACAGGTCCTGACCCTGTTTACCTACGATCTGCTTGAATACAAACAAGTCCCCGACTGGCTCAATTCGCGCTTCTGGGCCAATCCGGAAAATTTCGGGAAATACTGGTGGTAATGCAATGAGTACATCCATATGCCCCTGCGGCAGCGGCACCCCGCTCGATGCCTGCTGCGGTCACTACCATGCCGGGCACCCGGCACCATGCGCGCAAGCCTTGATGCGCTCGCGCTACAGCGCCTATGTGTTGGGGCTGGTCGATTATCTGGTGGCCACCACCCTGCCTGCCCAACAGGCCGGCCTGGACCGTCAATCGATCAGCGACTGGAGCGCGCAAAGCACGTGGCTGGGCCTTGAGGTGGAAAGCTCCGAAGTACTGGGCGGCCAGCCTGAACATGCCTTCGTGACCTTCACCGCGCGGTGGCACGACAGCAGTGGCGAGCACAGTCACCGGGAGCGTTCGTCATTTGTGCAAAACACCGGGCGCTGGTATTTCATCGACCCCACCGTACCGCTCAAGCCCGGGCGCAATGACGCCTGCCCATGCGCGAGCGGGCAGAAATTCAAGAAGTGTTGCGCAGGGTATTTCAGCAATTAGGACATGCAATGCCCGTCCACCCCGCAGGAGTTGCCGAAGGCTGCGATCTTTTGGGTCTAGACTGGGGCTCAAGGGAGAAACGCCACGATGATCATCCGCTGCGGCGCACGTTATCTGCTCACGCTGTTCCTGACGCTGGGACTCGGCGGCTGTGCATCGTGGTTCGGCGACGACTTGCCGGACCCCGAGGTCCATCTGGTGAAGATCGAGGTGGTCCGCGCCAAATTGCTGGAGCAGAAATTCCTCCTGCATTTTCGCATCGACAACCCCAATGACAGCGACCTGACGGTGCGCAGCCTGGAGTACCGCATTCACTTGGGCGACATTCTGCTGGCCGAAGGCGAGCACGAACACTGGTTCACCGTCGGCGCCAAACACAGCGCCTACTTCAAGGTGCCGATCCGCACCAACCTGTGGTCAAAGGTGCGTGACCTGGTCAAACAGCTGAAAAATCCCGATCAGCCCGTTCCTTATCGTCTGGAAGGTGAACTGGAAACCGGTATATTCATCGCCCACTACGTGCACCTGGCGCGCAATGGCGTGATAATCCCCGCCGATTTAATTCCGGAGCAACACCGATGACCCAGCAACCCCACGTCCACGGCCCTGACTGCAACCACGATCATGACCACCACCAGCATGATCACGACCACGGTCATGTCCACGGTCCGAACTGCGGCCACGCTCACCAGGAACCGGTGCGCAATGCCCTGAAAGATGTCGGCCGCAACGATCCATGCCCGTGCGGCAACGGCAAGAAATTCAAGAAGTGCCACGGCGCTTGATGCTTCGGGCGAAGACTTGCTTCGCCTGTTGAATCGCGTTCGCGAGCAGGTCTGTTGTGTGAATGCGGTTCCCTTGCTTGCGATGGACTGTCAGTCGACATCTGTGTTGCTGACACACCATCGCGAGCAAGCTCGCTCCTACAGGTTTTTCAGTCAGCCTTTAATACACATGCACTGCTAATCACCGTCGCATACTCGCCGTGCAAATTCCCCAGCGACATCGCATGCACCTCTTCGGCGCTATGGGCATGGCCGAAAAAGTCAGCCTTGTCGAAGGTAAAGCAGGCATCCTCGACCACCCACGTATCAAACCCCAGGTTGCCCGCGGTGCGCGCCGTGGACTCCACCGAGTTGTGGGTCGCGACACCGACGATGATCAACTGCCCGATCCCCGCCTCGCGCAACTCTGTCTCCAGCCCCGTCGAACAAAACGCATCCGGCACCTGCTTCTGGATCAGGCGTTCGCCGGCCCCTGGTGCAAAACGTTCTTGAAACTCCACCCCCGACTGCTGCGGCCAGAACACTGAGTCTTCTGAGCGGGAAAGATGCTGCACATGGATCACCGGGCGAGCGGTGCGCCGCCAATGATCGAGCATTTCCAGCATGCGCTCTTCGGCCTGAGGATTATTCCTGCGGCCAAGCCTGGGGTGAAGAATGCCTTTTTGTTGATCGATGATGATCAGTGCCGCGTTTGCCTTGAGCTCCATGCCGACTGTTCTCCAGGATTGTTGAGCGTTTCGCACTTCAACATCAGCCATTGCGACTGGCAAGGGTGCGATCTTTCAGGTTTATCAGACAAATCCTGAAATAACCTTGCACCCCGCTTGCGCGGCCACCTCCCGCTCACTAACGTAGCGCCTTTATTGCGCGCCGCCGCCTCTACCCCCGCAGGAGCTTTGCCATGGCCTCGCCAGCCCTTACTCATTTTCTACCCCGGTTCGGCGTTGCCGCAGCAGTGGCCGGTGTCTTGAGCCTGACCGGATGTCAGAACTTCAACGCCCAGGACACCCTCCCGCCAACCTCCGGTGTACAGCCGCTCAAGGGCCTGGCGCAGAACGTTTCGGTGCGCCGCAATGCCATGGGTATGCCGCTGATCGAAAGCAACAGCTTCCACGACGCGCTGTTCACCCTCGGCTACGTGCATGCCAGCGACCGCATCACCCAAATGGTTACCCTGCGCCTGCTGGCCCAGGGCCGTTTGGCCGAGATGCAGGGTGCGGACCTGCTGGACGCCGACCGCTATATGCGGGCGGTCAACCTGAAGAAAAGTGCCGGCGAGTTGTACAAAGCCTCTTCGCCGCGCCTCAAGCGTTTCTTCGAAGTCTATGCGCGGGGCGTCAACGCCTACCTGTTCCGCTACCGCGACAAACTGCCGGCGGACCTGGCGGCCACCGGCTACAAGCCTGAATACTGGCAGCCGGAAGATTCGGCGCTGATTTTCTGCCTGCTGAACTTCAGCCAGTCGACCAACCTGCCGGAAGAAATTTCCTCGCTGGTGCTGGCCCAGACCGTCACCACCGACAAGCTCGCCTGGCTGACACCGTCGGCTCCCGATGAAAAACTGCCGGTCGCCGAAAGCGAAAAACTGCAAGGACTCAAGCTCAACGGACAAGTCCCGGGGCTGGCCGAACTCAGTAAGGCCGCCGGGCAACTGTCGGACCTCAATCTGCTGGGCGCCACCTCGTCGAACAACTGGGCCATCGCCCCGCAACGCAGCCGCAGCGGCAAGAGCCTGTTGGCCAGTGACAGCCACGGCCCGCTGGGCGTGCCTTCGCTGTTCAGCTACGTGCAGATTCGCGCGCCGAAGTATCAGGCGTCCGGCGTGACCATCGCCGGCCTGCCGATGGTGCTCGGCGGTTTCAACGGCAAAGTGGCGTGGAGCATGACGTCCGTGATGGGCGACAACCAGGACCTGTTCCTGGAAAAGATCAAGCGCCAGGGCAACGGGCTTACCTTTGAGAACGCCGGGAAATGGCAGCCGGCGATCGTGCGCAACGAAACCTATTTCGTCAAAGGCCAGCGGCCGATTCGCGAAGTCGTGTACGAAACCCGCCATGGCCCGTTGCTCAACAGTGCCCAGGGCACCACGCTGGCCAATGGTTTCGGCCTGGCCTTGCAGATGCCGAGCTTCACCGACGACAAGAGCCTGGATGCGTTCTTCGACCTGTCCCGCGCCCAGAGCGTCGAGAAAGCCTCGGATGCCAGCCGCGAAATCCGCGCCATCGCGCTGAACCTGGTGTTTGCCGATGCCAGCCACATTGGCTGGCAAGTCACCGGTCGTTACCCGAACCGCCGCGAAGGCGAAGGCCTGCTGCCCTCTCCGGGCTGGGAAGGCCGCTACGATTGGGACGGTTATGCCGACCCGATGCTGCACCCGTACGACCAGGACCCGGCCCAAGGCTGGCTCGGCACTGCCAACCAGCGGGTCATTCCCCATGGCTACGGCATGCAGTTGTCCAACTCCTGGGCCGCTCCGGAGCGCGGCGAGCGCCTGGCCGAACTGGCCGGTGCCGGCAAACACGACAGCCGCAGCCTGATCGCCATGCAATACGACCAGACCACGACCTTCGCTGCCAAGCTGAAGAAGATGTTTGAAGCACCGGGTATGGCCCAGCCGCTCAAGCAAGCCATCGACGCCTTGCCGGCGGCCGATCGCGCCAAGGCCCACGAGGCCTACAGCCGCTTGATGGCGTTCGACGGCAAACTCGGCCCGACCTCCACCGATGCGGCAATCTACGAACTGTTCCTGCAGGAAAGCACCCGGCAGATCTTCCTCGATGAACTGGGCCCTGAAAGCAGCCCGGCATGGAAAGCCTTTGTCGCCGACGGCAAATTGTCCTACGCGGCCCAGGCCGATCATTTGCTCGGACGTGAGGACAGCCCGTTCTGGGATGACGTACGCACCGCACAAAAAGAAGACAAACCGGCCATCCTCGCTCGCAGCCTCGCGGCAGCGATCAGCGCAGGCGACAGCCAGATGGGCAGCGATCACAAAGCCTGGCAGTGGGGCAAACTGCATCGCTATGACTGGAAGAACAGCAGCGGCCAGACTGTACGCGGGCCACTGCCGGCCGGCGGCGATCACACCACGCTCAATACCGCTGCCTTCGCCTGGGGCCAGGACTTCAACACCACGCTGGCGCCAGCCATGCGCTTTATCGTCGACTTCGGCCAGTCCGAACCGCTGATGGCGCAGAACGGCACCGGCCAGTCCGGCAACCCGGCCAGCCCGAATTACCTCAACGGCATCGAACCTTGGCTCAAGGGCCAGTACATGAGCCTGCCGATGCAGCCGCAAAACTTCGACAACGCCTATGGCAAGGCGCGATTGACGCTGACGCCCGGCAAGTAACTCCGGCCTTGCCTGTGGGAGCGAGCCTGCTCGCGAAAGCGCTCTGACATTCAAAATGGAGATTGAATGTTGAATCGCTTCGCGAACAGGCTCGCTCCTGCAGGGGGCTGTCATTGGTTCCCGAAAATGACACATTCGCCGTCTGGGACAGCCCACCAGATGCCAGCGAGCGTGCCCTTGCGACCCTGCAAAATCTGCTCAGCCAGAACCTCTTTTCATCCTCAATATTTTTTCTTTTGAACCGAACGGGTGCAGCCATTTCCCTGCGCCCGTTTTCGTGCATAAATCTGTCTCCGGCCATTTCCAAGCACCTTTTAAAACGCTTGTTCGGCACTCTGGTTCGGAAATTGCTACTTTCAATAGGTCTTACGCTTTCCAGTAACAATAATTCTGCGCCCAAGCGCTCATATTGGTTTTTAGGGATTGAATAATGAAAAAAGCATTGCTGACCCTTTCTGCACTGGCGTTGTGCATGGCTGCTGGCTCCGCCATGGCGAAGGAATACAAAGAACTGCGTTTCGGCGTTGACCCTTCCTACGCACCGTTCGAGTCGAAAGCGGCCGATGGCAGCCTGGTAGGCTTCGACATCGATCTGGGGAACGCGATCTGCGCCGAACTGAAGGTCAAGTGCAAGTGGGTCGAAAGTGACTTCGACGGCATGATCCCTGGCCTGAAGGCCAATAAATTCGACGGTGTGATCTCGTCGATGACCGTCACCGAAGCCCGCGAAAAAGTCATCGACTTCTCCAGCGAGCTGTTCTCCGGCCCGACCGCTCTCGTGTACAAGAAAGGTTCCGGCATCACGACCGACACCGCTTCCCTCAAAGGCAAGACCGTCGGTTACGAGCAAGGCACCATTCAGGAAGCCTACGCCAAGGCCATCCTGGACAAGGCCGGCGTGAAAACCCAGGCCTACGCCAACCAGGACCAGGTTTACGCCGACTTGACTTCCGGTCGTCTCGACGCAGGCATCCAGGACATGCTGCAAGCCGAACTGGGCTTCCTGAAGTCGCCACAGGGTGCCGATTTCGAAGTCAGCAAGCCGGTTGATGACCCTCTGTTGCCAGCCAAAACCGCTGTCGGCATTAAGAAAGGTAACACCGAGCTGAAAGCCCTTTTGGATAAAGGTATCAAAGCGTTACACGATGATGGCACCTACGCCACCATTCAGAAGAAACACTTTGGCGATCTGAATCTGTACAGCGGCAAATAATGCCCGGCGCCCATCTCGCGATGGGCGCTTTTTTCTTCCGATCAGGTTGCTGATTTATGTTCGAAAACCTCCTGCAAAATCTGGGGCTCTCAGCCTTCAGCCTCAAGGGCTTCGGTCCTTTGCTGATGCAAGGCACCTGGATGACCATCAAATTATCGGCGATGTCGCTGCTGGTGGCCGTGTTGCTCGGCCTGCTCGGCGCCAGTGCCAAGCTGTCAAAAGTCAAACTGCTGCGCTTGCCTGCCCTGTGCTACACCACGCTGATTCGCGGGGTGCCGGACCTGGTATTGATGCTGCTGATCTTCTACAGCCTGCAAACCTGGCTGACGTCGCTGACCGACTACATGGAATGGGAATACATCGAGATCAACCCGTTCAGTGCCGGGGTCATTACCCTGGGCTTCATCTATGGCGCTTATTTCACCGAAACCTTCCGTGGCGCGATTCTCGCGGTACCACGGGGCCAGGTCGAAGCCGCCACCGCCTATGGCCTCAAACGCGGCCAGCGCTTCTGGATCGTGGTGTTTCCGCAAATGATGCGTTTTGCCCTGCCGGGCATCGGCAACAACTGGATGGTCATGCTCAAGGCCACCGCGCTGGTATCGATCATCGGCCTGGCCGATCTGGTCAAGGCCGCGCAGGACGCCGGTAAAAGCAGCTATCAACTGTTCTACTTCCTGGTTCTCGCTGCCTTGATCTACCTGGTGATCACCAGTGTCTCCAACTTCATCCTGCGCCGGCTCGAACGCCGCTACGCCGCCGGAACACGGGAGGCCGTACGATGATCGAACTCCTGCAGGAATACTGGAAACCTTTCCTCTACAGCGACGGCAACAACATCACCGGGCTGGCCATGACCATGTGGCTGCTCAGCGCGTCGATCTTCTTCGGCTTTCTGGTGTCGATTCCGCTGTCCATCGCCCGGGTTTCTCCGAACTTCTACATTCGCTGGCCGGTGCAGTTCTACACCTACCTGTTCCGTGGCACGCCGCTGTATATCCAGCTATTGATCTGTTACACCGGGATCTACAGCCTGGCCGCGGTGCGCGCGCAACCGCTGCTCGACAGCTTCTTCCGCGATGCGATGAACTGCACCATCCTCGCCTTCGCCCTGAACACCTGCGCCTACACCACGGAGATCTTCGCCGGGGCGATTCGCAGCATGGCCCACGGTGAAGTCGAAGCGGCCAAGGCCTATGGCCTGACTGGCTGGAAGCTGTACGCCTACGTGATCATGCCATCGGCCCTGCGTCGTTCGCTGCCTTACTACAGCAACGAAGTGATCCTGATGCTGCACTCGACCACCGTGGCCTTCACCGCGACCATCCCGGACATCCTGAAAGTCGCGCGGGACGCCAACTCGGCGACCTTCCTGACCTTCCAGTCGTTCGGCATCGCCGCGCTGATCTACCTGACTGTCACCTTTGCGCTGGTCGGCCTCTTCCGCCTCGCCGAACGCCGATGGCTGGCCTTCCTCGGGCCGACCCACTAGGTCTCAACCTGCTTCAGGAAACAACAGATGCGCCACCAGAAACATGACCTGCTGGCCCCGCTGCCGGGGACCGCGAGACAGATCCACAGTTTTCACTTCGGCCCACAACCGGCCAACGGCAAGATCTACATCCAGGCCTCCCTGCACGCCGACGAAATGCCCGGCATGCTGGTGGCCTGGCATCTCAAGCAACGCCTGGCGGAGCTGGAAGCCGCCGGCCGCCTGCGCAGCGAAATCGTGCTGGTGCCCATCGCCAACCCGGTGGGCCTGGAACAGGTGCTGATGGATGTACCGCTGGGCCGCTACGAGCTGGAAAGCGGTCAAAACTTCAACCGCTGGTTCGTCGACCTCAGTGAGGAAGTCGGCAACGCGATCGAAGGTGAACTCAGTGACGATCCGCAGCACAATCTGCAACTGATCCGCAGCAGCCTGCGCGACGCGTTGGCCCGGCAGACCGCCGACACCCAATTGCAGTCCCAGCGCCTGACCCTGCAACGGCTGGCCTGTGACGCCGACATGGTGCTCGACCTGCATTGCGATTTCGAAGCGGTCGCGCACCTCTACACCACACCTGAAGCCTGGCCGCAGGTCGAGCCGCTGGCCCGCTACATCGGCGCCGAAGCCAGCCTGCTGGCCACCGATTCCGGTGGCCAGTCGTTCGACGAATGCTTCACCCTGCTCTGGTGGCAGTTGAAGGAACGCTTCGGCGAACACTTCGACATTCCGCCAGGCAGTTTTTCGGTGACTGTCGAATTGCGCGGCCAGGGCGACGTCAATCACCCACTGGCCAGCCTCGACTGTCAGGCGTTGATCGACTACCTGATCCATTTCGGCGCGATCGCCGGCGACCCCGCGCCCCTGCCCGAGCTGCCTTATCCGGCGACACCGCTGGCCGGTGTAGAACCGGTGGCCACGCCGGTCGGCGGGCTGCTGGTGTTCACCGCGTTGCCGGGCCAGTACCTGGAAGCCGGACAACTGATCGCCGAAATCATCGACCCGGTCAACGATAGCGTCACCCCCGTTCATTGCTCCGCCGCCGGGTTGATGTACGCCCGTTCGCTGCGCCGCATGGCCACTGCCGGCATGGTGATCGCCCATGTCGCGGGCACCGAAGCCTATCGCAGCGGCTATCTACTTTCGCCTTGAGGATGCATGCCCCATGTACAAATTGACCATCGAAGGCCTGCATAAAAGCTATGGCGACCATGAAGTCCTCAAAGGTGTTTCGCTCAAGGCCAGGACCGGCGACGTCATCAGCCTGATCGGCGCCAGCGGCTCGGGCAAAAGTACCTTTCTGCGTTGCATCAATTTCCTGGAACAACCCAACGACGGCGCCATGAGCCTCGACGGGCAGAACGTCCGCATGATCAAGGATCGTCACGGCATGCACGTGGCCGACGCCGCTGAACTGCAGCGCATTCGCACGCGCCTGGCCATGGTGTTCCAGCACTTCAACCTGTGGAGCCACATGACGGTGCTGGAAAACATCACCATGGCTCCGCGACGGGTGCTGGGGTGCGACAAAAAAGAAGCCGAGGACCGCGCCCGGCGCTACCTCGACAAGGTGGGGCTGGCCTCCCGTGTGGCGGACCAGTACCCGGCATTCCTGTCCGGCGGCCAGCAACAACGGGTCGCGATTGCCCGCGCACTGGCCATGGAGCCGGAAGTCATGCTGTTCGACGAACCGACATCGGCGCTGGACCCGGAACTGGTGGGTGAAGTACTGAAAGTGATCCAGGGCTTGGCCGAAGAAGGCCGGACCATGATCATGGTGACTCACGAAATGAGCTTTGCCCGCAAAGTGTCGAGCCAGGTGTTGTTTCTGCACCAGGGCCTGGTTGAGGAAGAAGGCGCGCCGGAAGACGTGCTGGGCAATCCGAAAAGCGAGCGGCTGAAGCAGTTCCTGAGTGGCAACCTGAAATAGTCGCCGGGAGGAGAAGTGGAAGCCGGCTTATCCGGCTTCCATCGTCAATCCGGGTTAGACACCTGCTTCGTACTCCAGCCTGAAGCTGCCATTGGTCACTTCCAGACCGTCGGCATCTGTCCCGCTGAAGCTTCCGGAAAACCGAGCATCCTCACCCACCGTCAACTCAAGCACGCCCGGGTACACCTCTGCTTCGGAGCTACCTGTGACATGAATAACCATGGGGCATCCCTCATTAAGCCCCAAACTATGTCTGCCACTTGCTGTCCCCACTGGCAGATAGACATAAAACTCCTTCCCCTGACCATTATTTGCGAAGATACAGTGAATGCCTGGCCGCTCGAAGAAATAGACCCCTTGCGTAACACGAAACTCCAAAACGCCATCAGCCGTGATCACATCGGCACTTAAATGCCCCGCTCGATTTGCACTCATCTGAATGTTCCTTTTCATATTCGTGGGTAACTGTCTGGCGACCTCTGCCAAGGACCCCAGGGCACGCAGCTCGCAGATAGAACCACGGACCAGCCCATCGATTGGTTTCCACGACAGACACAGTTACTTCCGAATATGTGCGAACCGGTTCAGACCCCGCGTTCGCAAATAGCAAACACAGACACCGGCCTGCTTGCTCAAGAAAGCCATTGCAGTGCACCGGCCATGAACGGCGGAAATCGAAAGTCAGACAACAGGCGCAGGCGGCGGCTCATCCGGCAAAGTAGGCTCGCCAGGTTCCATCGGCTCTTCATTCGGGGTATCGGGGTCAGGCTGACCGGGGATGCCTCCCGCCATGCTGACGGGCGGATGTGCCATCAAGGACCAGGCCAGAACGCCAACCTGATTGGGTTCAAGCCGTGCCAGTTCGGCACTGATTCGTGGATCGATCTTCATTCGGCACTCCTGGGCGATGGCCCGAACCGCCTTGCGCGGATCGGAGCAGTACACTCCATAGAGTGTACGCCCGCCCAGGAATTCCCGGTATTTGTCGGACGGTTGACTCAGGTGCGAGGCAGGGTCACGCCACGCTGGCCCTGGTACTTGCCGCCACGGTCCTTGTAGGACACTTCACACTCTTCGTCAGACTCGAGGAACAGCATCTGCGCCACGCCTTCGTTCGCGTAGATTTTCGCCGGAAGATTGGTGGTGTTGGAGAATTCCAGGGTCACGTGACCTTCCCACTCAGGCTCGAGCGGCGTGACGTTGACGATGATGCCGCAGCGGGCGTAGGTGCTTTTGCCCAGGCAAATGGTCAGCACATTACGCGGAATGCGGAAGTATTCGACGGTGCTGGCCAGGGCGAAGGAGTTCGGCGGAATGATGCACACGTCGCTGTGGATGTCGACGAAGCTGCCGGCATCGAAGTTTTTCGGATCGACGATTGCCGAATTGATGTTGGTGAACACCTTGAAATGATTGGTGCAACGCACATCGTAGCCGTAGCTTGACACGCCATAGGAGATCACACGGCTATCGTCGCTGCCGCGCACCTGGCGCTCGACGAAAGGTTCGATCATGCCGTGTTCTTGCGCCATGCGGCGAATCCACTTGTCCGATTTGATGCTCATGGCGGGTGTCCTGAATAGCGAGGTCGAAAAAATCTGTCCCGCATCTTACCGGGCGCGCCGCCGGGTTCAAAGTCCGCGCTGCAATTCTCGCCGAACAGGCAGGAATTACCTGTGCTGGCGACGAACCGTCACACCGCCGATCCTTAAAACAGAGAAACCTGCGCAAGAAGCATTGGCACGTTCCGGAAAAAGGGTTAAGGTGGCGTCACTGTGCTGCTTGTGTCACTGAGAATCTCTACACGATATGTTGAATTTCGATCCAACCATCTACAAGAATTTTTCCTGCTCTTTGCACTCAGTCTCGGCCAGGGTTCTTCCTGAGTCGCAGTTATCTTTGTTCAAGGAGTTACACCATGTCTAATCGCCAAACCGGTACCGTTAAGTGGTTCAACGATGAAAAAGGCTTCGGCTTCATCACTCCACAATCCGGTGACGACCTGTTCGTTCACTTCAAAGCTATCCAGTCCGACGGCTTCAAAAGCCTGAAAGAAGGCCAACAGGTTTCTTTCATCGCTACCCGCGGTCAGAAAGGCATGCAAGCTGAAGAAGTTCAAGTTATCTAACTTGTACTTGCTTTAGTAAAAAGCCCCGCCCTCAACAGCGGGGCTTTTTTGTGGGCGACTGTTTTGTCCGCACAAAAAAGCGCCACCTTCAACAGCCCCTGCGTCGAGCTTGCAGGCGCAGTTGAAGGTGGCGCTTTTTTGATTTTCTTACCAGGTCACGCCAAACCCTGCGGTATAGCGTGTCTTGTCCAGATCCGCATCTTCGGTACCACTGATGATGTCGCGCTCGGCCTTCAGGTTCAGCGAAGCCCATTCAGTTACCTTGTAGCGCAACCCCATCTCGGCATCGAGTGCGTAGTCGGCGACATCCGACAACGGCTTGCCGACCTCACCATTGGTGAAGAACTCGACACGCTTGCCGATCAGGTAGCGGTTGTAGTCCCACTTCATGGCCAGGGCGTAGAAGTTGTCCTTGCTGCCATCAGAAAACTCATAGTCCGTGTGGTTGATCAGCGAACCCAGGGAGAACGCACCGAGTTCGTCATCCCAGAACTGATAACCGGGACCGGTACCGACAGTGCGCTGGCGGGAAAGGTCTTCAACCTTGTCGCGCTTGTACACCAGACGCCCCTGCCAGAACCATTGCTCGGTCAGGAACCGGTCGATGGAGTACTCGGCCCGCCAGTTGTCGGTGGTCACCACGCTGTCCTGGAACTCGCGGTTGTATTCGCCTTCGGCGGTATGCCGCCAGCGACCGTGACGCGCACTGGTCTTGAAATCGATGCCGTAGTCATCGGTGTCGTTTTCCGCCCGCTGGTAATCCAAAGCGATATCGACGTTGCCTTTCCACACCAGATCCTCGACCACCGGTTTTGGCTTGAGAATCTGCTGAATGCTCGCCAACTCGACCGTCTTCGGTGCTTCACCGTTGGCCAGCGTGACCTTGCCGGCATCCGCCGCTTTCAGCGACTTGGCCTTCTCGCCACTGTAGGCATCCTGCTTGACCAGCAATTCCTGATCGCTGTCCAGGGTCTTGACCTGTTTCCAGTCGATCGTCACCGCGCCGGCGTACTCGGTCTGGATCAACAACTTGCCGCCATCGAACAGTGTGATCTTGCCGCTCAGCCTGTCACCGTTCTTCAACCATACGGTATCGGCCAACAAGGGCGTTGAAGCACTGAGGACAGCGAGGCACAGCAGGGATCTGGACAACATAAGCAAAATACGGACTCAGGCTTGCAAGAAAAGTCGGCATTATCCGTAGGAATAAGACCCTGACAAGGACTGACCCGACTATTTCTGCCGAGTTCATTTCTCAACTTTTTGCACAGGATTTACTCTACAGACGGTAAAGCAGATTTCCTCAGGAATGACGGACGTGACCGATCCAACCGATGAACCCGAAAATGCGGCACAAATCCGACGCACGGCACTGTATCTGACACTGGCGCAAGTTCCCGAGGGCAAAGTCGTCAGCTACGGTCAATTGGCCGAACTTGCAGGACTGGGTCGCGCCGCCCGCTGGGTCGGCCGCACCCTCAGCCAGTTGCCGAGCGACAGCAAGCTGCCCTGGCATCGCGTTCTGGGTGCAAACGGGCGTATCAGCCTGCCGGTCGGCAGCCCTTCGGGGGATGAGCAGCGCGCACGATTACGCATGGAGGGCATCAGTGTCCTGAATAATCGTGTTGATATTCAGCGCCATGGCTGGCGTCCGGTAGAGCACAGCGGTTAGAGTGCGCGCTTTGTTTCCGTATTTCTTGAGGCAGACTCCAGCCCATGCCCCGTAAAACCTGGCGCGCCGCGCTCGCCGCTTATGCCAGCCCTTCGACACTCGTGCTGTTGCTGCTTGGTTTCGCCGCCGGCCTGCCATACATGCTGGTGTTTTCGACGCTTTCGGTCTGGCTGCGTGAAGCCGGCGTGGCGCGCGAAACCATTGGCTATGCAAGCCTGATCGGCCTGGCATATGCCTTCAAATGGGTCTGGTCGCCGCTGCTCGACCAATGGCGATTGCCATTGCTCGGCAAACTCGGTCGACGACGATCCTGGCTCGTGCTGTCCCAGGCACTGGTCATCCTTGGCCTGATCGGGATGGGTTTCTGCGACCCGCAAAAGCATCTCTCCTGGCTTATCGCCATCGCCGTGGTCGTCGCCTTCGCCTCGGCGACGCAAGATATCGCGGTAGACGCCTACCGCCTGGAAATCGCCGAAGACAATCGTCAGGCAGCCCTGGCCGCCAGCTACATGTCCGGTTACCGGGTCGCGGCGCTGCTGGCGACCGCTGGCGCGCTGTACTTCGCCGAAGGCTTTGGCTCCACAGGTTTCAACTACAAGCATACGGCCTGGGCCGGCACCTACATCCTGTTCGGCGCGCTGATGGTCCCGGCACTGCTGACCTCCCTGTTCATGCGCGAACCACCTGTGCCGCTGCGCACGCAATTGCAGGCCGGACGCTACAGCTTCGCGCATCAACTGGCCTCGGTATTCGTGCTGATCATATTGCTGGTGTCCGTGCCGGCCATGTTCACCCAGCTCTACAACACCGACTTCGCCAGCGTACTGTTCCAGGGCGTGAGCCTGCTCGACCTGCTGCTCGAAGACCGCGCATTCCTGCGGGCCATCCTCTACACCACGCTCACCGCCCTGTGCCTCTCGGCCATGGGCCGTCGCGGCCTGGCGCCAGTACTGACGCCGGTCAACGACTTCATCCTGCGATACCGCTGGCAAGCACTATTGCTGCTCGGGTTGATCGCCACCTATCGGATGTCCGATACGGTCATGGGCGTGATGGCCAACGTGTTCTACATCGACCAGGGCTTCACCAAGGACCAGATCGCCAGCGTCAGCAAAATCTTCGGCCTGATCATGACCCTGGTCGGCGCCGGCATGGGCGGCCTGTTGATCGTGCGTTTCGGTATCCTGCCGATCCTGTTCATTGGCGGCGTCGCCTCGGCGGCGACCAACATCCTGTTCCTGATGCTCGCCGACATGGGCCCGAACCTGCAGATGCTGGTCCTGACCATTTCCCTGGACAACTTCAGCTCGGGCCTGGCCACCTCGGCGTTCGTCGCCTACCTGTCGAGCCTGACCAACCTCAAGTTCTCCGCCACGCAATACGCCCTGCTCAGCTCGATCATGCTGTTGCTGCCGCGCCTGATCGGCGGCTACTCCGGGGTCATGGTGGAAAAATTCGGTTACCACAACTTCTTCCTGATCACCGCCTTGCTGGGCGTCCCGACCCTGCTGCTGATCGCGCTGCACTGGTTCCAGGAGAACCGCCGCGCAGGCCCGACCCCGACACCGGAACCGGTGCAGACCCCGGTCGCCGAAGAATCCTAGATTCTTTACGCAGGAAAAATCGCGGAGGGCCGTGCGAATCACGCCCTCCGGCCACACCGCCGACCGCACGCCTGTACGCCAGCGGATCTCGCCCGTACAATGCTCCGTCATTTCTCGTCATCAGCAATCGATAACGGCCAACCATGCGCACCAGTCAATTTTTGCTCGCCACACAAAAAGAAACGCCTTCCGACGCGGTCGTGATCAGCCACCAGCTGATGCTGCGCGCCGGCATGATCCGCAAACTCGCCTCGGGCCTGTACACCTGGCTGCCGATGGGCTTGCGGGTAATGCGCAAGGTCGAAGCCGTCGTTCGTGAAGAAATGAACGCCGCCGGCTCTCTCGAAGTGTTGATGCCGAGCACGCAACCGGCTGAGCTGTGGCAGGAATCCGGGCGCTGGGAAGAGTACGGCCCTGAACTGCTGCGCTTCAAGGATCGCCACGGTCGCGATTTCTGCGCAGGTCCCACCCACGAAGAAGTCATCACCGATCTGATGCGCAACGAGTTGAGCAGCTACAAGCAGCTGCCGATCAACCTGTACCAGATCCAGACCAAATTCCGTGACGAAATCCGCCCACGCTTCGGTTTGATGCGCGGCCGCGAATTCATCATGAAGGACGCCTACTCGTTCCACGCCGACCAGCCTTCGCTGCAGGTCACCTATGACCGCATGCACCAGGCCTACTGCAACGTGTTCACCCGTCTGGGCCTGAAGTTCCGCCCTGTTGAAGCCGACAACGGCTCCATCGGCGGTGCCGGTTCCCACGAGTTCCACGTGCTGGCCGAGTCCGGTGAAGACGACATCGTTTTCAGCAACGGCTCCGACTACGCCGCGAACATCGAAAAAGCCGAAGCCGTGCCACGGGAAACCTCGCGCGCCGCTCCGGCTGAAGAGCTGCGCCTGGTCGACACCCCGAACGCCAAGACCATTGCGCAACTGGTCGAAGGCTTCAACCTGCCGATCGAGAAAACCATCAAGACTCTCGTGGTGCACGCCGAAGAGAAAGGCAAGCTGATTGCCCTGATCATCCGTGGCGACCATGAGCTGAACGAAATCAAGGCGGCCAACCAGCCAGGCGTCGCCAGCCCTCTGGTGATGGCTTCGGAAAGCGAACTGCGCGACGCCATTGGCGCCGGCGCCGGTTCCCTCGGCCCGTTGAACCTGCCGCTGCCGATCATCATCGACCGCTCTGTCGAACTGATGAGCGATTTCGGCATCGGTGCCAACATCGACGACAAACACTACTTCGGCGTGAATTGGGAGCGCGACCTGCCTGTTCCGACCGTTGCCGACCTGCGCAACGTCGTGGCCGGTGACCCGAGCCCGGACGGCAAAGGCACCCTGGAAATCAAGCGCGGCATCGAAGTCGGGCACATCTTCCAGCTGGGCAACAAGTACAGCAAGGCGATGAAGTGCGAAGTGCTGGGCGAGAACGGCAAGCCGGTCACCCTCGAAATGGGCTGCTACGGCATCGGCGTGTCCCGCGTGGTGGCCGCTGCCATCGAGCAGAACAACGACGAAAACGGGATCATCTGGAGCGACACACTCGCGCCATTCCAGATCGCCCTGGTGCCGTTGCGCTACGAAACCGAGCAGGTTCGCGAAGCCACCGACAAGCTGTACGCGCAACTGACCGCTGCCGGCTTCGAAGTGTTGCTGGATGACCGCGACAAGAAAACCAGCCCGGGCATCAAGTTCGCGGACATGGAGCTGATCGGCATTCCACACCGGATCGTGGTCAGCGATCGCGGCCTGGCCGAAGGCAACCTGGAATACAAGAGCCGTACCGAGGCCGACGCACAAGCGCTGCCGGTCGCCGACGTGCTGTCCTTCCTTCAGGCCCGCATCCGCCGCTGATACCAGATATAGAGACGTCATGTTCAAGCGAAACACCTTAGGCCTCGGTGGTGCCGCCTTGTGCGGCACCCTGCTGGTCAGCGGCTGTGCCAACCACATGTCACAACGCAGCGAGCAAGAGGAACGTGTCGAGCGCAAATTGCTCGATCACAGCCTGCAGATCGATGTCGGTGAGCCCAAGGTGCTTGAGCTGCCGCAACGGCGGGTGAAGATTCACGAGCAGAAGACTTTCGAAGTCACCGAGTACGAAGTCACGCGTTACTACGACCGCTATACGCCGTACCAACCCTGGCGGGAGATCTACGAAATCCCGCTCGGCGCGGTGGCCGTGGTGGCGGGTATTGGTGCCAACGTGGTCAACGTGTTCGCCCTCGGCAATCTGCCGGACAGCGTGACCAAGGACTGGCTGAGCTACGGTTTCGCCGGGCTCAACCCGTTCATGAACGTGCAGTCCCACGGCCGCGCCCAGCAAAACCTGGCCGGTATTGGCGAAGTCCAGCGCGACAAACGCACGGAGTACTCAAGCCTGCCCTGGAGCGAGCGCCCGGTCGAAGTCAAGGCCGGCAAGGAAACCTTCGAGCTGACCACCGACAAAAACGGCGTGCTGCGCCTGAATCTGCTGGACAGCCCGTTCGCCGAACATGACATCAATCATCTGAGCCGGTTGCTGATCCGCGTCGAGGATGCCCAAGGCAACGTGCACAGCAATTCGACCCTGGCCATCAGCAGCAACCTGCGCAGCAAGCTCTATGAGGCCCACGGCCTGATTTACGACGACCTCGAAGGTGATGAGGTGAGCCAGTGGGTACACCGGGTCAAGCGCCTGTCGGAACTGGGTCTTGAAGAAGAAGCCAGTGAGCTGGAACAGAGCCTGATCGAACTGACGCGCAATGATCCCGAATTGCAGAGTGAATTCCTCAAGTCGCTGGCCCGCAATGGCGAACGACTGGTGGCGAATCCGGGACTGAATTAAAAGCCAGAAGCCTTCGCGAGCAAGCCCGCTCCCACATTGGATTTGTGAACACCTCAAATCCAATGTGGGAGCGGGCTTGCTCGCGAAGGGGCCCGCAGATTCACCTCCGAACTAGCGCTCAAACAACTCCATCTGCTCGAACCCGCCCCGCAAGTCCTCCAGTCGCACGCCAACGCCCAACAGCCGCACCGGCTTACCGCCGCGATTGAAGGCCTGTGTCAGCATCAACTGATAACTTCCCAGATCCCGCCCTGCCCCGGCCTGCTCCAGTGTCGTCTGGGTGAAGTCGTGGAATTTCACTTTGACGAACGGTTTGCCCGGACGATAACTGCTGTCGATCCGCGCCATGCGACCGGCCAGGGTTTCCAGCAGCTCGGGCAACTTGTCCAGGCAACTCTTCAGGTCCGGCAGGTCAACGTCATAGGTGTTTTCAACGCTGATGGACTGACGGCGACTGTCGTTATGCACCACCCGGTCATCGATCCCGCGGGCCAGGCCCCAGAGCCGCTCGCCAAAGCTGCCGAACTCACGCACCAGCGCCAATTTGTCCCACTCGCGCAATTGCAGGCAATCGGAGATACCCAGCTTGCCGAGCTTGTCGGCGGTGACTTTGCCGACCCCGTGCAATTTGCTCACCGGCAAGCCACTGACAAAGTCCTCGACCTGGTCCGGAGTAATGACGAACAGACCGTTGGGCTTTTTCCAGTCACTGGCGATCTTGGCCAGAAACTTGTTGGGCGCCACACCCGCCGACACGGTGATATGCAACTGGTTGGAGACCCGGCGCCGGATGTCCTGGGCGATTCGTGTCGCACTGCCCGCGAAATGCGCGCTGTCCGACACATCGAGGTACGCCTCATCGAGCGAGAGCGGCTCGATGATCTCGGTGTAATCGCGAAAGATCGTGTGAATTTCCCTGGACGCTTCTCTATAGGCATCCATGCGTGGCTTGACGATGATCAGGTCCGGGCACAGTTTCAAGGCATGCCCTGAGGACATCGCCGAACGCACCCCGTACGCTCGCGCCTCATAGTTGCAGGTGGCGATCACCCCGCGCCGATCCGCCGACCCACCCACTGCCAACGGCTTGCCGGCCAGGCGCGGGTCGTCACGCATCTCAATGGCGGCGTAGAAACAGTCACAATCGACGTGGATGATCTTTCGCTGAGTCATGGCAAAGCAGTGTTCATGGCAAGGAAAAGGCGTCGTGGTATGACGGACATGCAGTATCTCACCGACACCTGTATATAGCACCAGTAGTCTGAATGTTCTTTTCGACTCGTGGGAAATGTCGTTGGTAAATTTATTTTTTCAATCAAAGAAACACTCACGATAGAGCCGCAGGCCTTGCCCCGCCTGCCTCACAGGCTGATCAACCCGCCCTTGCGCAAGCTAACCGATTGAAGCGGAACAGGTTTTATCTGAATTGACGGTTGACACCCCGGCGTATCTCTATAGAATGCCGACACACAGACGCGGGATGGAGCAGTCTGGTAGCT